>NZ_JAZDRJ010000006.1:0-207689 GCF_047501535.1 Achromobacter sp. F4_2707 | reverse complement strand
CCACCACCCCCACCCGCCTGCGCCGGTTTGCCGCCATGATGTACGAAGGCGTTTTACTGTTCGGCATTGTCTTTGCCGTCGGCTACTTGTTTGATGTGCTGACCGAAAGCCGCAACGCCCTGATGTATCGCAACCTGCGCCAATTCATCCTGTTTCTGGCGATTGGCCTGTATTTCCTGCTGTGCTGGCGTGGCGGCCAGACTCTGCCCATGAAGACTTGGAATATCCGGCTGGTAGATCGCCATGGCGGGCGTCCGACTACTGGAAAAATGGTGTTGCGCTATCTGCTGTTGTGGCCTCTGCCCCTGCTGGCGACTCTGCTGATCAAAGGCGCTTCCCTGCTCACAGGCTATACCTCAACCGACCTGCTCATTGTTTTTGCCCCTTTCAGTATCTTCGTATGGAGCTGGTTTGACCGCGACGGCCAGTTTCTGCACGATCGCCTGGCCGGCACACGACTGGTTAATGCTGAAACCCGGCGCTGAACCAGCGATACAAGCGCATAAGCGCGTGGTCAAAGTCGGGGTATACCCTTGCATTTGCAGGCTTAAGAAAGCCTGGGGATTGCACAGAACAGCGAAGTCAGCCATGCTCTCAATGATTCACTGTTCTTTTTTTCCGTCCCGTTATTCAAATAAAGTGCCCCGATGAGCGACCAGCATCCGGTTTTGTATTCAACGTATCAGTGGTTGGTACCTGAGCATTTCAATATCGCACAGGTCTGTCTGCAACGCTGGGCCACCAACGCGGCAGAAGGCCGCCGGACCGCCATTTATCACGAAGACCAACAAGGCATACGCTCTGAATGGTCTTATCGGCAGTTGGCTGATGTGTCCAACCGTCTGGCCAATGGCTTGCGCAAGATGGGCACTCAGAAAGGCGACCGCATCGCCGTCATCATGTCGCAGCGCCCCGAAACCGTCGCCGCCTGTCTGGCCGTATTGGGAGTAGGCGGGGTATTGGTGCCGCTATCCACACAACTGGGCACCGATGGCTTAGCGCTCAGGCTGCGCGACGCAGAAGCCCGTAGCATCATCGCAGACGGTACGGCAGCCCCCGAGTTAGCCACCATCATGGAACAGTGCCCCTCCGTTCAGCAACTGATCGGGCTGGAGTTTCAAAACGACCACACGCTTTCCTGGCGCACGCTGCAAGCGCGCGAACCTGTCGATTTCCAGCCTACCGCCACCCTGGCGCAAGACCCAGCCATTCTGCTGTACACCGCCGGTACGACAGGCGCCCCCAAAGGCGTGTTGCACGCGCATCGCGTACTCGTCGGCGTACTGCCTGCCTTTGTCGCGGCACAAAACTGGTACCCCAAAACCGGCGATCTCTTCTGGAGCCCCGTCGATTGGACAACCGCGTCGGGCTTTCTGCATGGTTTGTTGCCTGTGTTGTACTTTGGGCGCTCGCTTGTCACCACCGAACGGCCCGCACGGGGTGCCGATGCGCTGGGGTTGCTTGGCCGCCACCCCATTACCAATGCTCTGTTGCTGCCCGGCGACCTCGCCCTCATGCACGAAGCTGAGCAGGCAGGCGCCGCCATTGAAAACATCCGGCTGCGCGCCTTATGCGTGACAGGCGACGTCCTCAACCCGGCCATGCGAGACTGGGCAGCCGCCACCCTGGGCACAGAACCCAACGAAATCTACGGCCTCACCGAAGCGCCAGGCATACTTGGGCACAGCCAGGAAAAATGGCCGACGCGGCCAGGCAGCGCCGGGCGCCCCATCCCCGGTCATCAGTTGGCCCTGCTCGACAGTCGCGGCCAACCTTGCAGCAGCGGCTCGGCAGGCCAACTGGCCTTGAACACACACGATATCCACGGCCACCCGGACCCTTGCCTGTTTCTTTCTTATTGGGGCAACGAAGCGCTCACCCAGGCCCGCTATCACGAAGGCTGGTTTCTTACCGGCGACATGGCCTCTTTCGATGAAGACGGCTATTGCTGGTTTTTGGGGCGGGTCGACGACGTTTTCCGCGTAGGCGACCATCGCGTCAGCCCCTTGGAAATCGAAGACTGCCTCAAACAACACCCTGGCGTGGCCAATGTGGCCGTCGTTCCCAAGCCGGAAGGCGCACGCGGCAACAGCATCAAGGCCTTTGTTGTACCGGCAGATGCCCCCCCCACAACTCAGGCTGAACTCGAACAAGCCTTGCAGAACCACGTTTGTGACCGCTTAGCGGCCTGGCAGATGCCGCAGCATATCGAAATCGTAGACCGCCTACCCACAACGGCTGATGGCCAGATCAGGCGCCACGTACTGCGGGCGCGGGAGCAGCAGCGCAGCATGCTGGCTGGCGCTCGCAATGCCCCCAAGGGCAAGCTTTAACCCCATGCATTGCCAAGTGAAAGGCCTCGCCTCAGCATACACATCGGCGAGCTTAAGCACTGCTAAAATACCGTAATGACGGATACCTTCAAGAAATACCTCATGGCCGACAACAGCGCCCGCATCCAAGCGGTGCGCCTTGAATCATCCTGGCAAACCGGCCTGGCTCACCAGCCCTACCCCGAATGTATACGCAGCCTGCTCGGCGAGCTCGCTGCGGCAGCGGTTTTGCTGGCTACCAATATCAAGTTCCACGGCTCAGTCGTACTGCAACTGCAAGGTGACGGCCCGGTTTCCCTGATCGTGGTTGAATGCACGTCCGAACTCACCTTCCGTGCCACAGTCAATTTGCGTGACCCCGATCTCGTACCCGCCGATGGCTCATTGCAGTCGCTGCTGAATGCGAATGGCAGCGGCCGCTTCATGGTTTTGCTCGACCCAGGCCCAGGGTCGGACATGGCGCCCTACCAGGGAATTGTGCCCATGGAAGGTGACACCGTCGCTCAGGTGCTGGAAGCCTATATGCGCAATTCCGAACAGCTGGATACCCGCTTGTGGCTGGCAGCCGATGGGCAGCGGGCTTGCGGGCTGTTGCTGCAACGCTTGCCCGACATCGGCGGCATCATGACGGACGACGGGCATGGCCGCGCTGGCTCCGTCCAGGGTGCTGACGCAGCCAGTAGGGCCGAATCCTGGAACCGCATCACTCAGTTGGCCTCCACGCTTGCCGTAACGGAGCTGCTTGAAACCGACATCGACACGCTGATCCGCCGCCTGTTCTGGCAAGAAACCCTGGCGGAACTTGAATCACGCAGCCTGTGTTGGTATTGCCCATGCTCACGCACCCGGGTGGCTAATATGCTGCGCATGCTAGGCCGTGAAGAAATCGAATCTCTGCTGGAAGAGCGCGAAAAGGTTGCGGTTTCCTGCAATTTCTGTGGCAAACCCTACGAATTTGACGCCGTCGATTGCGCCGGGTTATTCGTGGAAAACCTCGACGACAGCAATTCACGCACCCTGCACTAAAAAGCTGGGTTCAAGCCGCTTTTTTCATCGCGCCCATTACCGCCCCGCCGCTTACGCATTCTCCACAATCGACAGAGCGGCGGCTAAGCAGCACACTGCCGGGCATGAACACCCCCCACACTGCGCCGCTTCCCTTTTTGCGTACTGCCGCCCCGCGCTCTGCCCGCCAGCGCGGTCAGGGTGCGGTGGAGTTCCTGCTGGCTGCCGTGCCTGTGCTACTGCTCGGCTTGGCCTGTATCGAAGCGGCTCACTGGTACTTTACGCGGCAAGCAGTCAGCCTGGCGCTTATGCAAGCAGGCCGGGTCGCCATCACTCAACATGCCGACCCAGCCTCCCTTGATCAGGCCTTCGCTCAGGCCCTACTGCCCTTATACGCGGCCCCCAGCCCAGCCATTAGCCAGGCGCGCCTAGAAAGGGCCATGCGGCGGCGCGAGCAGGCTACCGCTTTACCGGCTTGGCGTATCCGCATCGTCTCGCCCGCTCAGGCGTCTTTTAATGATTTTTCCTCGTCCAGCCCTGATCTCCCCACCCATGGGCGGGCTGTGATCGACAACGATTATCTTGACGAACAACATCAGGCCCGGCTAGCCCAAGGTTGGCCAGAAGGCCGGGGGCCGCTTTCCGGCCAGACCACGCTAGAAGCGAATACACTTATTTTGCACCTGACATGGCTGCACGAACCACTCTTGCCCGGGATGAAGCAATTGCTCAGGCAAGTCGCTCCGCTCGACTCCCGTTACGGCTCCCAGGCCATGGCACGAGCGGGGTATCTGCCGATACAGCGCCCGGTCGCATTGGTGATGCAGTCGCACGCCATAGCGTGGGATATGCCCGACCATGGCCGTATTACGCGCATGGCACATCCGACCGCGTTAGAAAACAACACCGTCTCTTCAGGCATAGCCAATGAGCCAGCCGCGTCTTGCAACGGCTTGTGGTGTCTGGAAGATTTCAAAGCTGGTGCTTCTGCGCACCACAGCACTGGGTCGAACAGCACTGAAAACAACCTGCTCCCAGAGCCCCCTGATCAAATCACACCTCAGCCAGACACCCCACCCGGCACAGAACCGGGCTCCGGCCCAACGCTAGCTGACGATGAGCCTTACGGGGATACGCCGGGCGAAGCAACCGACGAGCTGCTAGATGACTGCCCTGGCTGCTGTGACTGACCCCTACGCGGCAAGTGCACAAACAGCTCGTCTTCCTGCACTAAACCCATTTCCGTGCGCGCCCGCTCTTCGATGGCATCGGTGCCGACTGTGAGATCCTGAACTTCCGCTGCCAACGCGTTGTTTCGGGCGGCTAAAGCCTCGTTCACTTCTTCCTGCGCCTGCAACTTGACCTGAAGTTCACGCACGCGCATCCACCCGCCCTTGCCCCACCATAAGGGGTATTGGGTGAGGATGGTCAGCACGACCAGAACGATAAAGAGCAGGCGCATGAGCAAGAGAAAGCCCGGCCTTCAGCAAGCCGGGCGCAATCTCAACGCAGGTTATAGAACGCCTCGCGGCCCGGATAGGCAGCGACTTCAGCCAGCTCTTCTTCGATGCGAAGCAGCTGGTTGTATTTGGCCATGCGGTCGGAACGCGACAGTGAGCCGGTTTTGATTTGCATGGCGTTGGTCGCCACGGCGATATCCGCGATCGTGGAATCTTCTGTTTCACCGGAACGGTGGGAGATGACTGCCGTATAACCTGCGCGCTTGGCCATTTCAATGGCGGCAAAGGTTTCGGTCAGGGTGCCAATCTGGTTGATCTTAATAAGAATGGAGTTCGCAACACCTTGCTCAATGCCCTGCTTGAGAATCTTGGTGTTGGTCACGAAAAGGTCGTCGCCCACCAATTGAACCTGGCGGCCCAATTGTTGAGTCAGCGTCTTCCAGCCTTCCCAGTCGTTTTCGGCCATCCCGTCTTCAATGGAGATAATCGGGTATTTGTCGCACCAGCCTGCCAGCAAATTGGCGAAGTCGGCCGCCGGCAGTGCAATACCGCCTTCGCCGGCCAAGTGATACATGCCGTCGCGGTAGAACTCGGTGCTGGCGCAATCCAGAGCCAGTGCGATCTGCGAACCCGCCTCGTAACCGGCTTCTTCAATCGCGTTCAGAATTAACTGAATAGCGGCTTCGTGGTTGGCCACGTTGGGTGCAAAGCCCCCTTCGTCGCCTACTGCGGTGGACATGCCCTGCTTGTCGATCAACTTGCTCAATGCGTGAAAGACTTCCGCTCCCATACGCAGGGCTTCACGAAAGCTGCTAGCGCCCATGGGCACAATCATGAATTCCTGCATATCCAGCGTATTGTTGGCATGCGCTCCCCCGTTGATGACGTTCATCATGGGCACAGGCATTTGCATGGGGCCGCTGCCGCCAAAATAACGGTACAACGACAAGCCGGATTCATCAGCCGCAGCGCGTGCAACTGCCATACTAGCCGCCAGCATGGCGTTAGCCCCCAAGCGACCCTTGTTTTCAGTACCGTCAAGGTCGATCAGGGTGTGATCGATAAAAGTCTGCTCCTGGGCATCCAGACCCATCAGGGCTTCGGAGATCTCGGTGTTGACGTTTTCAACCGCACGCAACACGCCTTTGCCCAGATAGCGCTCTGCATCACCATCGCGCAACTCAATCGCTTCGCGCGAACCTGTTGACGCGCCCGAAGGCACTGCTGCACGGCCCATAGCGCCGGATTCTAGCAATACGTCGCATTCCACTGTGGGGTTGCCGCGCGAGTCAAGAATTTCGCGCCCAATGATATCTACGATTGCACTCATGGTCTTTATGTGTCCTGCCTGAATGGGATGAAAGTCCTGCAGAGGCCGACATGGGGCTGCAGGGTGAAAAGCTTGATTGTAGCCGCCCACAGCCATAGTCCGGGCGCCGGCCGTCGCCCCAAGCAGACATTTTCCGCATCCAGAAGTATCAACAAAGGTTGAGAATTGAAAAAAGCCGGTTTCCCCGGCCTTTTTCAGGTTTTTTTCAAGGTGTTTGGGCGCTGCGCCAGATGCTGCTCCAGCTTTACCAGTGTCTTGGACAGCGTATTCATATCCTCTACTGATAAATCGGCCAGCGCCCATTCTAGGTATTCATTTCGTTGCGCCATGGTGGAGGCCACAACCTTCCGCCCTGCCTTGGTCAGTGTGACATTGGTCAGCCGGGCGTCTTGAGCATCGCTATGACGCCTGACCATGTCGGCTTGTTCCAACGCCTTCAACTGACGGGTCAGTGCGGCCGGATCAATTCCCAATTCTTGCACCAACTGCTTTTGCGACATTTCTCCCTGGCGATCCAGTAAAACAAGAATTCGCCAACGCGCCATGGACTGCCCTGTGTGGGCCTCAAAACCCGCTACAAAAGTCCGGTAGCTGCGGCCCAGCAGCTGGATGAATTGAAGATGATGAGAATCGATCATGCCTGCTTCTCTGAATTTGTTGTGTCGTTATCTGCCGCCGACTGCCCATTGGCGACAGGTGCAGTCTGCCGATTGTGCCGAAACTGAAAGGCCGGCATGCGAAGCAGCCAGACCAGCCCTAGCACCGCCATCACCACCGACAGCGCCAGCCCCGCATGAACGCCCCACACGAGCGCTTCGCGGGCATGCAAAATAAACGTCTCGCCATGCAGCCCTTGCCGTTGCAGCAGGGCGACGAAATCGCTTTGCACCTGAGTATTTACCAGCACTTGCGGGTCTTCCAGGCGCACCAGCCAATCGCCTTTGCCGAATACAGAGACATCAAGCATACGTACGCGTTCCACGTAGTAGTGCGTCACCACCGACCCCAGCACCGCCGTGCCCAGCATGCCGCCTATCATGCGGGTGGATTGCAGCACAGCAGTGGAAATGCCCAGCATCGAACGGCTGACCAGTTCTTGCGTGAAGATTGTCAGGTTGGGCATCACAAAACCCAGCCCCACCCCGCAGCCGATTAACGATACAACCAGCCATTGGCGCGACGTATCGGCCCCAATGAAAAGCAAAGCCGCGCCGCCCGCCACCAACAGGCCAAACCCCATGTGCAGGATGATTGCCGGACGACGAATACGGGGCACAATGCGGGAACTCAGAATACTGCCCACCGTAATAGACACGACCAACGGTGTGATCAACACCCCTACTTCCCGCGCAGTCAGCCCGAAGCCGCCTTGTAATAACAACGGCACGTAAATCAGCAGGCCGAACATAACAAAGCCCAGAAGCACAGACAGCAGACTCATGATGGCGATGCTGCGGTCGCGGAATATATCCAGAGGTATGAGTGCGGCGGTACAGCGCTTTTCCCACCAGACGAAAGCCGTTCCGCAACCGATGGTAAATAACCCCAACCCCACCATGGACAGGCTGGCTCCATATATAGGCAACCACTGCACCAGAAACTGCAAGCCTGTGAGCGATAGAGCAATGAGCACGGCCCCCTGCCAGTCGAGCCGAATGTTAGCCTGCTGCATCTGCCGAACATGAGGCAGATAGCGCAAGACGAAATACAGGCCGGCCAGCCCAAGCGGCACATTCATGAAAAACACCGTGCGCCAGCCCATGTAGTAGGTCAGGAAGCCCCCAAGGGATGGCCCCACGGCGTTGGCAATACCAAAACAGCTGCTGAGAATCACCTGCCAGCGCAGGCGTACGCGCGGGTCGGGGAAAAGATCGGGCACTGTAGCGAAGGCCGTACCCAACATCATGCCTCCTGCCACGCCCTGCAAGGCCCTCCCCAGCACCAGATGCACCATGGACTGCGACACGCCGCATAGTACGGAAGCCACCAAAAACAACAGAATGGACATCACGACGAAGGGTTTACGCCCGTAGTAGTCGCCCAGTCGCCCGAATATGGGAATGGTGATGATGCTGGTGAGCAAATACGCAGTGGTGACCCACGCGTACAGCTTGAAGCCCCGCAATTCGGCGACCACCGTAGGTAGCGCCGTACTGACCACTGTCTGGTCGATTGCCACCATCATGGTGACAAAGCCCAGCCCCGCCATTGCCAAAAGCGATTCTCTGACAGAAAGGAGCATGCCTGCTCCAGCGGCGCGTGAAGATGGGGATTTCATTCTTTAGGAAAACATTTGACTTATCAAACATTTTACCGCAAAAACGGGCTCGCTAAGGAGCCCGTAGGAGCCCCGGCATCATCAACCGGAGCTTTCCCGCCACAAACGTGGCAAGAATAAGAGTGAACTCAGCCTTGCAGTTCTGTCGCCAGCACACCGCCCGCCTTCACAACACGATCAATGGCCTGCAAAGATTCGAGCAGGCCGCGCATCTGCGCCAGCGGTACAGCGTTAGGGCCATCAGACAAGGCTTGATCCGGGTTGGGGTGGGTTTCCATGAACAAGCCGGCAACCCCCACCGCCACAGCAGCTCGCGCCAGCACGGGCACGAATTCGCGTTGCCCCCCCGACGAAGTCCCCTGCCCGCCAGGCAACTGAACGGAATGCGTGGCATCGAAAACCACCGGGCACTGGGTTTCACGCATGATGGCCAGAGAGCGCATGTCAGACACCAGGTTGTTGTAGCCGAACGAAGCGCCGCGCTCACACACCATGATGTTATTGCCATCGCCCCCTGCGTCCAGCGCTGCTTGCCGGGCCTTAGCCACCACCTGCGCCATATCGTGAGGCGCCAAAAACTGCCCTTTCTTGATATTGACAGGTTTCAGCGTGGCCGCACACGCATGGATGAAATCCGTTTGCCTGCAAAGGAAAGCGGGCGTTTGCAGAACATCGACCACAGCCGCCACATCGGCAACCTGTTCGGTGGTATGCACGTCGGTCAGCACCGGCACGCCCAACTCAGCCCGTACATCCGCCAGAATCTGCAGCCCTTCATCCTGCCCCGGGCCGCGATACGACTTCCCCGAACTGCGGTTGGCCTTGTCGAAGGAACTCTTGTAGATGAAATGGATGCCGAGTTCGGCAGTCAATTCCTTCAGCGCGCCGGCGGTATCGAAAGCCATTTGCCGTGATTCGATCACGCAAGGCCCGGCAATCAGAAAGAACGGATGCTCCAGCCCAACTTCTACGCCACAGAGTTTCATCTTTTATTCCTTACTCAGCCTTACGCTGCTTTTGGTGTTCCAGGGCGGCCTTGATATAGCTGATGAACAGAGGATGGCCATCGCGCGGCGTTGACGTGAATTCCGGGTGGAACTGCACGCCCATAAACCAGGGGTGCTCAGGCAGCTCCATGATTTCCGGCAAGTCTTCCGTCGGTGTGCGTGCGCTGATCACCATGCCCGCTTCTTCAAGCCGGGTTACGTACACATTGTTGACTTCGTAACGGTGGCGATGGCGCTCGTTGACTTCTTCACCATAGATGTTTGCGGCCAGGGTGCCCGGCTGTACAGGGCAACGCTGAGCGCCCTTACGCATGGTGCCGCCCAACTCGGAGTTGTCGTCGCGTTTCTCGACCTTGCCTTCACGGTCTTGCCATTCGGAAATCAGTGCCACCACTGGGTGCGCAGCCGCAGGATCAAATTCCGTACTGTTAGCGCCCCCAAGGCCTGCAACATTACGCGCAAACTCGACGACAGCCAATTGCATGCCCAGGCAGATTCCCAGATAGGGCGTGCCGGTTTCACGCGCATAACGGATGGCGCGAATTTTCCCTTCCGTGCCGCGCTTGCCAAAGCCGCCAGGCACCAGAATGGCGTCCAGCCCTTCCAGGCAGGCCGTGCCTTCGGTTTCAATCAGCTCGGAGTCCAGATATTCGATTTCCACATGCGAACGCGTGTGAATGCCTGCATGGCTCAGCGCCTCGGAAAGCGACTTGTAGGATTCGGTGAGGTCGACGTATTTGCCAACCATGCCCACACGCACCTTGTGCTGGGGGTTGCGAATCGCGTCAATCAGGCGTTCCCACATGGTGAGATCGGCGGGAGGCGGCGCCAACGACAGCGCATCGCAAATAATGGAATCCAAGCCCTGTTCGTGCAACATGCCGGGAATCTCATAAATAGAGGTTTCCGCATCCCAGACCGAAATCACGGCGTCCAGGGGCACATTGGAGAACAAAGAAATTTTGGCGCGTTCATCGTCGGGAATGCGACGATCGGCGCGGCACAGCAAAGCATTGGGATAAATGCCGATTTCGCGCAGTTTTTGCACCGAATGCTGGGTGGGCTTGGTCTTGAGTTCGCCCGCGGAACCGATATACGGCACCAGTGTCAGGTGTACAAAAGCCGCGTTATTGCGCCCCAGGCGCAAGCTCATCTGGCGCACGGCTTCGAGGAAAGGCAGCGATTCAATATCGCCCACCGTGCCGCCGATTTCAACGATGGCGACATCGGCTGCGCCATCCCAGGCAGCCTTGGCACCGCGCACGATGAAATCCTGGATTTCATTGGTGATGTGCGGGATCACTTGCACAGTCTTGCCGAGATAATCACCGCGGCGCTCTTTGCGCAACACGGACTCGTAAATCTGGCCGGTGGTGAAGTTGTTGACCTTGCGCATGCGAGCGGAGATAAAGCGCTCGTAGTGGCCGAGGTCGAGGTCGGTCTCAGCACCGTCTTCCGTGACGAAAACTTCGCCATGCTGGAAGGGGCTCATGGTGCCGGGGTCGACGTTGATATAGGGATCAAGCTTGAGCATGGTAACGCGCAAGCCACGGGATTCAAGGATGGCCGCTAACGAAGCGGCAGCAATGCCTTTACCCAAGGAGGATACGACGCCTCCTGTGACGAATACGTACTTGGTCATTGTCGGTGGGTGCCCGGGGTGATCGGGCTGCAGCGGGAAATTGAGATTGTAGCCGATACCGGCCCGACTCACGAAACGATAATGGGCTGGGTGTGACGTTCAAGCCATGCTCGTGCCGCGCCCTGGACCAGAGGCGATAGCCGCTCGCGAACCTGCTTGTGATAACCATCCAACCAGGTGATATCTTCGTGCGAGAGCATAGCAACGTCTATACAACGTATATCTATTGGGCACAGAGTCAGTGTTTCGAAACACAGAAAATCGCCAAATTCCGTACTTTCGAATGCTGTGGCCAAAACCAGGTTTTCGATACGAATCCCCCAACGGCCCGGCCGGTACAGGCCCGGCTCATTCGAGGTAATCATGCCCTCCTGCATGAGTGCATGCGGGTTAGCCGTGTTGCGCCAGGAAATCGATTGGGGGCCTTCGTGCACATTCATGAAGTAACCCACCCCATGGCCGGTTCCGTGGCCGTAATCCGCTCCCAACTGCCAGATGGGCCCGCGTGCCAGGGCGTCTAGGGCATAAGCAGGCAAACCTGCGGGGAACACGGCTTGCGACAAGGCAATCATGCCTTTGAGCACCGCGGTGTAATCGCGTTTTTGTTCTGCAGTGACCTGCCCTACCGGCACGACTCGCGTGATATCGGTGGTGCCGCCCAGGTACTGGCCGCCGGAATCGATCAGCAGCAGCCCATCGCCTTCAATGACGGCATGCGCCGCTTCCGTGGCATGGTAATGCGGCATGGCGCCATTGGCCTGCCAAGCCGCAATGGTGCCAAAACTCGGCGAGACGAAACCGGGGCGCCTGGCCCGTGCGGCGGTCAATCGTTCGTCGATGGTGAGTTCGGTAATACGTTCCTTGCCCTGTGCGGCTTCAAACCAGGCGAAGAATTCGCACAAGGCAGCGCCGTCCTCTTCCATGGTGCGGCGCACATTAGCGATTTCCTCGGGGTTTTTGCGCGACTTCAATAAATGAGCCGGGTTAATGCTTTCCGCCTTGCCAACCTGCACTGCGGCATTCAGCAGGCCTACGGTGACTCGCGCCGGGTCGAAAAGCAAGGTTTCCCCGGCAGGCAGCGCGGCCAGCGCCGCCGTGATGTTTTCATACGGTTCGAGTGTGATGCCTTCGGCCAACAGCGTATCGCGCAGCCCCGCTTCGAGTTTGGTGGCGTCAACAAATAACCGGGCGGAATCCTGGCCGACTAAAGCATGAGCCAGAAACACCGGGTTGTAAGGAATATCGTTGCCCCGCAGGTTAAATAACCAGGCGAGGTCGTCGAGCGCTGAGATCAAATGCCATTGCGCGTGCTGGCGCTGCATGTCGGCGCGTAATGCCTGCAAGTTTTGCCGGCGGCTGCGACACGCCCACGGAGCCGTATGTTCAGTGACCTTTCCTGCGGGCGCCGGCGGGCGGCCCTCCCACACCATGCCGGGCAGGTCGGCCTCGATCACTAATCGCCGCTCTGCACCGGCACAGGCTTTCTGCCACTGTCGCCAAGCCTGCACCGAAAGCACTTGGCCATCGACCGCCACGGCAGCCCCTTTGGGCAAACGTTCTGCCACCCAATCGTAGGGGGCAGGGACATCGCCCTGCCCGGCCCTCATGAGGTCGATGCCCGTGTCGCGCAGCTCGACTTCTGCCTGTTCCCAATAGCGGCTGTCCGTCCAGAGAGCAGCGACATCGCCACACACCACCAGCGTGCCGGCGGAGCCGGTAAAGCCGGACAACCACTCGCGCGCTTGCCAGCGATCTGGAAGATACTCAGAAAGATGCGGGTCGGAAGTGGGCACCACACAAGCGCCCACTTTTTGCTCGCGCATAATTTGACGCAGGGCTTCCAACCGCTGGTTCACGCTCGGGAACATACTCATGGTTCAGGCAGCCACCGCAGAAACGTCTAACTTGGCGGCTGTCTTGGCTACCACCTCGTCGACGGTAACGCCATCGGCCAGTTCTACCAGCTTAAGGCCGTCGTCGGTAACATCCAGAACGCATAGGTCGGTAATGATGCGGTTTACCACCCCCACGCCAGTCAGCGGCAGTGTGCATTCGGGCAGGAGCTTAAGGTCTTCCGTGCCATCCTTCTTGCGTGCCACGTGCTCCATCAGCACCACGACACGGCCGACGCCCGCCACGAGGTCCATCGCGCCGCCCATGCCTTTAACCATTTTCCCGGGGATCATCCAGTTGGCCAGGTCGCCCTTCTCGGAGACCTGCATGGCGCCCAGGATTGCCAGGTTGATCTTGCCGCCACGAATCATGGCAAAAGAATCAGCTGACGAAAAAATAGACGAGCCAGGCAATGTGGTGACAGTCTGTTTACCCGCATTGATGAGGTCGGCATCGACTTCATCTTCTGTGGGGAACGGCCCGATGCCCAGCAAGCCGTTTTCAGACTGCAGCCAGACCTCCATCCCTTCCGGCACATAGTTCGCCACCAATGTAGGCATGCCAATGCCCAGATTCACATAGAAGCCGTCCTGCAGTTCACGAGCGGCGCGTGCGGCCATTTGATCGCGTGTCCAAGCCATGTTCAAGCTCCTTATACGTTACGGGTGGTGCGCTGTTCAATGCGCTTTTCGGGGTTGGCGTTCACTACGATGCGATGCACGTAGATGCCGGGCAAGTGGACGCTGTCGGGGTCAAAGCTGCCAGTCTCGACGACTTCTTCGACTTCAACAATGGTGATTTTTCCTGCCATGGCCACATTCGGGTTGAAGTTGCGCGCCGTGCGGCGGAACATCAAATTACCGGAGCGGTCGGCTTTCCAGGCTTTCACCAACGAAACGTCGGGCACCAGTGAGCGCTCCATGATATAGGCTTCACCGTCAAACTCGCGGGTTTCCTTGCCTTCGGCCACCAAAGTGCCTACCCCGGTTTTGGTGAAAAAAGCAGGAATGCCCGCACCGCCTGCGCGCAGCTTTTCAGCCAGCGTGCCTTGCGGCGTGAACTCCAGTTCGAGTTCACCAGCCAGATACTGGCGCTCAAACTCTTTGTTTTCACCCACATAAGACGCAATCATCTTGCTGACTTGGCGGGTTTCCAGCAGTTGGCCCAGACCAAAGCCGTCTACACCCGCATTATTGCTAATGCAGGTCAGGCCCTTGACCCCGGAATCTCTTAGCGCCGCTATGAGCGCTTCGGGGATGCCGCACAGGCCAAAGCCCCCTACAGCGATCGTCTGGCCATCGGCCACGACGCCTTTCAATGCTTCTTCGGCATTTGCATATACTTTGTCCATCACACCCTTCCTTGTGAAAAAAGAGAATCGAAATCGTGTTTTGAATCACGCTACAGGTATGGC
This sequence comes from Achromobacter sp. F4_2707, assembly GCF_047501535.1. Classification (NCBI taxonomy): domain Bacteria; kingdom Pseudomonadati; phylum Pseudomonadota; class Betaproteobacteria; order Burkholderiales; family Alcaligenaceae; genus Achromobacter; species Achromobacter sp. F4_2707. Next base: position 193,327 of record NZ_JAZDRJ010000006.1, on the reverse strand, counting down.
AAAAACCTTTGCCATACCTTCGAGTTCTGCCTGAGACCACGGCGCCGGGCGCCCTGTCTCACGATCGAGTCCGACTACGACGGTCTGCCCGCGAGCGCAGAGACCTTCTTCGCCCTTGACGCTGATCTCGTCTTCAAACTCGACGCTGGAGCGCCCAACTTTTTTGAGCCGCTTTTCAACCACCACGATGGCAGGCCAATGAATGGGGCGCAGAAACGTACACGATACGTTTGCCACAACGATATCGCGGTTTGTGGCACGCCCGCCTATGCCACAAGCACGCGCGCAATGCACGCGCGTTTCTTCCATAAACCGGAAATACACCGTGTTATTCACGTGGTCGTGTGAATCGTGATCTCCCCACCGTACGGGTATTTCCAACCGAAAGCATTCGCCTGTACCGGCCTGCACTTGCTCATTAAGCCTGGATTGCAACTCCACTTTGTCCCTCCCTATTCATGGTCGTCAAAGTATACCGGTGAAGTTTCTTTTCGTGGCAGTGCAACAAAACTCTGCCAGCCTGCAATACAATGGACTTATCAATCAATTAGAGAGTGTTCCGGAATTTCGGCTTGAAGTCCCGCAGCCGGAACTGTTCACGACAAGGAGATACTCGGAACCATGGCTGAACGCGAATCAATGGAATATGACGTAGTGGTAGTTGGCGGCGGCCCCGGCGGGCTGTCGGCTGCCATTCGTCTGAAGCAACTTGCTGCCGAGCAAGATCACGACATCAGTGTCTGTGTGCTGGAAAAAGGCTCAGAAATCGGTGCTCACACGCTGTCGGGCGCCGTCATTGACCCACAAGCGCTCAGCGAACTCATTCCCGACTGGAAGGAAAAAGGTGCGCCGCTGGAAACCGCCGTCACCGAAGACAAATTCCTCTTCCTTTCCGAGAAAGGGGCCCGCGCTACGCCAAACTGGTTGCTGCCAGAGTGTTTCCACAACAAAGGCAACTACATTGTGCGCTTGGGCTATGTCACACGCTGGCTGGGCGAACAGGCCGAGGCCCTCGGCGTAGATATCTTCCCGGGCTTTGCCGCTGGCGAAATTCTGTACGACGAAAACGGCGCGGTTAAAGGCGTGGCCACTGGCGACATGGGCGTAGGCCGCGATGGCCAGCCCACCGACGCCTACCAGCCGGGCATGGAGTTGCACGCACGCTACACCATTTTTGCCGAAGGTTCACGCGGCCAGTTGGGCCGCCAACTGATCGAGCGCTACAAGCTCGACGAAGGGCGCGACCCGCAAAGCTACGGCATCGGCATCAAGGAAATGTGGGAAGTCGACCCCGCACAGTCCAAGCCGGGCTTGGTGGTGCACACCGCCGGCTGGCCGCTCGACTCCGATACTTACGGCGGCTCCTTCCTCTACCACATGGACAACAACATCGTGGTGGTGGGCCTCGTCGTCGGCCTGGATTACGCCAACCCCTGGCTGTCGCCTTTCGAAGAATTTCAGCGCTATAAAACCCACCCGGCTATCCGCCCGACATTTGAAGGCGGCAAGCGCATCGCCTATGGCGCCCGTTCGCTGACTGCAGGCGGCCTGCTGTCGATCCCGAAGCTCTGCTTCCCCGGCGGCGTTCTGGTGGGTTGCGAGGCCGGCATGCTGAACGCTTCCCGCATTAAGGGCAGCCATGCTGCAATTAAAACCGGCTCACTGGCTGCTGAAGCCGCGTTTGAGGCCTTGAAGGCAGGGCGCAGTCACGATGAACTGGTGGCCTACCCCCATGCATTTGAAGCGTCTTGGCTGCATGCCGAACTGAACAAAGCGCGTAACTTCAAGCAGTGGTTCAAGAAGGGCCGCACCGTTGCCACCATCATGACGGGTATCGAGCAATGGCTGCTGAAAGGCAAAATGCCCTGGACCATCCACCGCACCAAGCCTGATCACGCCTGCTTGCAACCGGCTTCCGAGTGCGAGCGAATCGAGTACCCCAAGCCGGATGGCAAGCTAACGTTTGACCGCCTCAGCTCCGTCTTTATCTCGAACACCAACCACGAGGAAGAGCAGCCGGTTCACCTGACCTTGAAAGACCCTTCCGTTCCCGTGGAAGTCAATCTGGCGAAGTACGGCGGCCCAGAAGCACGTTACTGCCCCGCAGGCGTCTACGAGTTCATCAAGGACGACGACGGCAACGACAAATTGCAGATCAACGCGCAGAACTGTGTGCACTGCAAGACCTGTGACATCAAGGACCCCACCCAGAACATCGTGTGGGTAGCGCCGCAAGGTGGCGAAGGGCCTGTCTATAACGGGATGTAGTCTTCTTCGTGCTGCGCAATTCAGCCCGTACGCATTAGGTGCGGGTGTAGCAAAAAGGGCCGGTGTTTATCACTGGCCCTTTTTTTTGGCTGCTTAAACTTAATGTTTTACAGGCCTTAATGTTTTACAGACCGCAAGGCCGCCAGGTTCACCACCACCAGGCCGCTGATAATGGCGGCGACACCAACCAGCGTGGCGGCATCAGGCTGTTCGTCCAGCAACAGCCAGGCCAGAATCACCGCCAGCACCGGCACGCCCAGACTGGACATCCCCACCACGGCGACGCTGACACGCCGCACCACTGAAAGCCACAGCCACCAGCCCAAAGCCGACGCCAGCACCGCCATATATGCCATGCCCATGATGGATTCCACCGACCACACGGTGGGACGTTGCGGCACAAATAGCAGCAATGGCAGGCAGAACAGCGAGCCCAACAGCATTTGCCAAGTAATGAAATTCAGCATAGCGGGAGGCCGCTCCTGGAAAAGCTTTTTACTGGCAACCACCCCGCCGCCCCAACACAGCCCTGCCGCGAGGCCGGGAATCAGTGCCAGTACATTACCCATGCCCTTCCAAGGAGCAATCACCAGCACCAAACCCACCGCCGCCAATATGAATGAAGCCAGATGCAGCCTAGATAACCGTTCACCCAGCACCGGCCACGCAATGGCTGCCGCCCAGAATGGCATGGTGTAAGCCAGCAGAACGACCTGCCCAGCGCCGCCCATGGTAAGCGCCAATTGCCCTAAACATTGAAACAACGTGGTTTGCAGCAGCGCCACCAGCAGCGACGGGCCAAGGGGCGGTACCTCGAAACGCTGCCCCACCGACAATTGCAATACGAGCAACACACAAAATGCGACCAGACTACGCCAGAACACCAGATTGAATGGCCCGATCCAGTCCATCATGTACTTCATAACAACCCAGCTGAAGCCCCAGACGACGACGGCAAAGGCCATGAGAACCAAGGCGGCGGGATCGCTACGATGCGTATTCAAGTGGGTGCTCCTATTGCTACCTGACGCGCCCGCATGCCGCGAGCGAAATCAACACGTGTCAAAACCATTAAACCCAGCACAAAAAAGCTGCCCGTCAGCAGCAGTGCCAGACGGTGATTACCGCCGCTTACCCATGTGATCACACCGTAGAACAACGGCCCAACGACGGCGGCCAACTGGATGGCGAATGTCCAAAGAGAAAAGAATTCAGCCAGACGACGTGGGGGAGCAAGCGCCCCCACCATGGCTCGCCCGGCGCTTTGGCTGGTGCCCATGCATAAGCCCGCCAGCGTGGCCGCCAGCCAGAATACCCAAGCCTCCACGGCGACGTAAGCAACCAGCACCATGAGTATCCAACCCACCAATGTAATGGCCAGCGCCGGTTTATGGCCGATACGATCTTGAAAATGCCCGAAGGAAAACGCCCCGACCGCCGCTGCAATATTCACCGTAAACACCAGCATCATGGTTTGCGCCATGGTGAAACCCATGGCTTCTGACGCATAGACCGCTGCCAAGGTCACCACGACGGCAATTCCCGCTTGATAAAACGCCCCGCAAATTAGCAAGCGGCGAAAATCGGGGAAATGCGCTTGCGTATCGCGCCAGGCATTGGCTAGGCGCCGCAACAGCCCTTCCTGAGCACGCTGGCTGGCTTCGGAGCGTTCGCGCAAAAACAGAAATGCGGGCAGCGCCGCAACAGCAAATATCAACGCCGTGAGCAGCATGACCCACGGCACATAGCTTTCGGCCGGCAAACCTTCTGCTTCCGCGCGCCCGGCAATGACTAACGAAAGCCCAAGCGCCAGCATGCCGCCGAAGTAGCCCAAGCTCCAACCCCAGCCGGATACACGACCGAGCGCTTCGGGCCGGGCAATTTCGGGCAGAAAAGCAGCGATGAGGGATTCGCCCACGCAGTAGCAGTAATTGGAAATAGCTAGGGCAAGCAGGCCGATGGCGATGTCATTGGGGCCGACCACCGCCAGCATGGCGGTGCCCGCAACGCAGCCTGTTGTGCTCATAAAAAGAAAACGGCGCCGGCGCGCATGAGCGTCGGCTCGTGCGCCCAGCGTCGGCATGGTCAGCATGACGAGCAGATAAGAAAACGACAGCGCGCTGGTAAAGGCTAATGTGCCCCAGTCGCGCCCCGCTGCTACAACGCCCACGAAATAGGCGCTGAACACCGTGGTGAGAACCACGGTGGTGTAACCGGAATTGGCGAAGTCGTACATCGCCCAGGCCCAGAGCTCGCGCTTCCCAACCCCTGGGTTCAGCGCATCGCCGAGTCGTGGCGCGACCTGCGGCCTTGGTGCATTCATGCGTTCAATGCAGCAATTCCCGCACGCGCAATCTGCGCATCTTCATCGGACTTCACGCCCGAAACCCCCACTGCCCCCACCACATGACCGTCGTGAACAATGGGTACACCGCCTTCGAGCATGCCTTCCAGAGGTACCGACAAGAACGCGTAACGACCTTGATTAATGGTGTCTTCAAAACCCTTGGATTCGCGGCGCCCCAAAGCGGCTGCGTGGGCCTTGGCCGGAGCGATGTGCGAGGAAAGAGGCGCGGCGCCGTCCAGACGCACCAACCCCAGCAAATGGCCACCGTCATCGGCAACGGCAATGGTCACCGCCCATTTATTTTGTTCTGCATGGCGGCGTGCGGCATCAAGTATGGTCTGGACATCGTCCACAGAAAGTACAGGCTTGGTATTCATTATATTTTCCTGAAAAGACGGGATCTCGTTTTCCCCTAGCAGACTTTACGCCAGATATGGCGCTGGGGTAAACTCGCTGAAGATTTTCCAACAGATTCTGCCCGTAACGGGCTTACCCACGACCCGTTACGGGCTTTTTCTTTGGTATCCAATGTCCGCTCAACCGCCACATCACCGGAAAGCCAGCCTTCCATCCGCCTCATTCAAACCTTTTCGCCTCCTAGCTGCCACTGCATGTCTGGTGCTAGCGGGTTGTGCCACACAAGGCGTTTCACAGCAGGCGCTTAATGAATACGAAGGCGAAGGCTCATTTTTAGTTGGCAAACGCAGCGTTCGCAGCCAGTATCTGGCAAGTGTAAGCGCCGACCCTCTTGGCGCTTATCTCCGCGCCGACGAACAAGACACCCAAGAGCGCAACCTGGCTTCCACAGCGCTTAACTACCTGGGCATTAATTACCGCTTTGGCGGTAACTCACCTGCTCAGGGCTTCGACTGTAGCGGTCTGGTGCGCTATGCGGCGGAAAAATCACTGGGTCTCAAACTGCCTCGCCGGTCTTCCGAAATGGCTCGGCTAGGCGAATCCATTAAACGCAACGAACTTGAAAGTGGTGACTTGGTGTTCTTCAACACCCGGGGCCAGCGCTTTTCTCATGTAGGTATTTATGTGGGTGATGGCAAGTTCGTGCATGCCCCCAGTACCGGCAGCAAAGTGCGCGTCGAAGACATGAATGTCGGGTATTGGCAGAAGCGTTACAACGGTGCACGCCGGCTGCCGGCTGAAACCGGCAACGTTGCAAACAGCACCGCCATCAGGAAGCTCGCCTCCAAGTAAGGCAGGCGAACCTGCCTACCCTCTTCCCAAAAAACTCAAGCGGCTCGCTTACAGCGCTGGCTGTTAGGGCCGTTGGCCTGCGCACGCGCACGTGGGCACGCCACTTCGCAATAGCCGCATTGCTCTAAAGCCTGCTTCATGCTGCACACCGACCTGCGACAGATCAGCACGCGTACGCCGGCGCGTTGGGCCGCGCTGCGAAAGGTCTTCATCACATTGTGGCCTAGAAAATCTGTAAGCAAGATAAGCAGCTCGGTGCCCGACGGTAATTGCAGGCTTTTCTTCTTCTGATGAGCAGGATCACGGCCACTGATATGCTGCATGATGGCGATGTTGTGGCCTTTGAGTACGTCCGGAATATTCCCCAGACGATCGGCACCTACGACAACTGCACTGACAAGTTGGGACATGAGAGCTCCTGTCATTAATTAATAACCGAATCTAAATGATAATAATTCGCGTTTAGATTGTCAATGACAGAAAGTGCTCAAATGCTTCCGGGCGTATATGTGAGCATCTTAGAGTTGAATTCTCCCGACCTGTCGCGGCAGGAAGCCCAGACCCGCGGTGCCTCTACTGCACTTTAGAGCAGGGTTACTCCGCTTCAGCAGCCGAGCTGCCCTCCACCGCTTCCATTACGATGTCGCGTGTCAGGCTAGGTGCCAGCATCTCGATCAGCACATAGACATAATCGCGCAGGAACACGCCTGATTTCACCGCAACACGTGCCGTATGGGTGCCAAAGAGGTGCCCTGCGGGCAAACCAATCAGGCCTTTGTCGCGTCGGGGGTCAAAGGCGATCCCTGCAATAATGCCAATGCCCAGGCCGACATCCACATAGGTTTTGATGACATCCGCGTCAATGGCTTCCAGCACGATGTCCGGTTGTATTCCCTGCCCCGCAAACACAGCATCGATGGAGGCCCGGCCGGAAAACGCACGGTCGTAGGTCACGATGGGGTATTCCGCCACCTGTTCAAGAGAAATCGCTCGGGCGGCGCTTGACCGGAGCTCCGCCAAGGGATGATCAGGCCGGATCACAATGGTGTGCTCCCATTCGTAAACCGGCAAGGTCGCTAAACCCGGCGTACGCGCGAGCGTTTCCGTCGCAATAGCGACGTCGGCTTGTTCGTGCAGCACCATACGCGCCAGCGTGGTGGGGTCACCTTCAGCCAGTTGCAAGCGCACTTTCGGAAAACGCTTACGGAAGGCGGGAATAACCCGGGGTAAAAGGTAACGCGCCTGTGTGTGAGTACAGCCAATAATGAGGCTGCCTTCATCTTCGCGGGCAAAATCGTCGCTCACTCGCTTGAGGTTATCGACTTCGCGCATAATGCGTTCGATGACTTGCGCCACCGCTTGGCCGGGCTTGGTCAGCCCTTTAATGCGCTTGCCATGCCGCTCAAAAATCTTGACGCCCAGTTCATCCTCAAACTCTATGATGGCTTTGGATACACCCGGTTGCGACGTGTGGAGACTGCGCGCAGCTTCCGTCAGATTGAAGTTGCGGCGGATGGTTTCGCGCACAAAGCGAAATTGCTGAAGATTCATAAGACCCCGATATGCGTCAGAAGAAACGCTGAACGGGCGGCATGTCTGACAGACGCGCAGCACATTCAGCGTTTCCATCCTTGAAGCGCCCGCCATGCGGCGGGCCTTCTACGGGGTAATTATATGTAATATAGCCAGCAGTTATTATTTCTATTAGAAATAAGCTTACTTCATTGTGATTGTTGTGTTTACCCCTTGGGCATGCGCAGACCAGCGTGCTGTGACTGTTTTGGTTTGTGTCCAGAACTGCACAGCCTGCTTGCCATTGGGGCCAAGGTCGCCCAGTTTGGAACCACGGGAGCCCGTGAAGCTGAACCATGCCACCGGCACCGGAATCGGAATGTTCACGCCGATCTGGCCAACGTCGATGCGGTTCTGGAAATAACGCGCGTTGCCGCCATCCTGGGTGAAAATCGCCACACCATTGCCGTTCGGGTTGGCGTTGATGAGTTCAATCGCGTCATCCAGAGTATCGGCGGTGACAATGCACAGCACAGGACCGAAGATTTCTTCTTGGTAAATCGCCATCTCGGCTTGTACACCGGTGAAAATCGTTGGGCCCACAAAGTTGCCCGACTCATAACCCGGTACTTGTATGCCACGGCCGTCCAGCACCAGTTCGGCGCCCTCGTCCACCCCTTTCTGAATCAGCCCTTCTACCCGTTTGCGAGCGCCGGGTGACACCAGTGGGCCAAGATCTGCTTCGCGATCGGTGCCCACATTGACCTTGAGTTTTTTCGAGCGCTCTACGAAGTCCGGAATCCATTCGCGGCTTTCGCCCACGAACACCGCGACCGATGTCGCCATGCAACGTTGGCCTGCGGCACCGAATGCCGCCCCCACCAGCTGGTTGAGGGCGACTTCGCGGTCCGCATCCGGAAGAATCACACAATGGTTTTTGGCACCCATCATGGCCTGGCAGCGCTTGCCATGCTCGGACGAGCGACGGTAGATTTCCGTACCCACGTGGGTAGAGCCAATGAAGGAAACGGCCTTGATATCCGGGTGCTCGCACAGCCCGTTGGCAATATCGGGCCCGCCGTGCACCACATTCAGCACGCCAGGCGGCAGGCCGGCTTCGAGTGCAAGCTGAGCCAACATCAATGACGAGGTGGGGTCTTGTTCCGAAGGCTTGAGCACAAAGGTGTTGCCAGTGGAGACCGCAATCGGGAACATGAAGGAAGGCAGCATGACCGGGAAATTGAACGCGGTAATACCTGCGCAGACACCCAGCGGCTGAATCAGGGTATAGACATCAATGCCCGAAGCGGCGTTTTCCGCGTATTCGCCCAGTTGCAGGCTGGCGATGGAACATGCATGCTCAATGACTTCCAAGCCGCGCCCCACTTCACCTTCAGCGTCGGGCAGGGTCTTGCCGTGCTCGCGGGTAATGGCTTGCGCCAGCGCCTCGGTGTTGTCGCGTACCAGCTTTTGCAGGTTCAACATAATGCGCATGCGAGCGCCCTGGCTGGTATTGCGCCAGCTCTGGTAAGCCTCCTTGGCGTTACTGATGGCAAGTTCCAATTCCTCACGAGTGCAGAACGGCACCTGAGCGACGACTTCCTGCGTGGCGGGGTTGATGACATCGCGCCACTCGGTCGTCTTCGACTGAATCAGCTTCCCGCCAATCAAAAGCGGGATGCGAGGTACTTCATTCTGCTGCGGTACTGCATTCATTACGGTCTCCTTAAGTCATTCTTTGCGTCAAGCGTTTCTCATCAGCCTTTTTTTACTAATGGGCAAGTGGATTGCTCCAATGGAGCGAAGGCTTCGTCGGCAGGAATGGTGGCCACCAATTTGGCGAGATCCCATTCATGCTCGGATTCAGCAGGGGTTTTAACTTCGTACAAGTACATATCGTGGATCACACGGCCATCCGGACGGATAGATGCATTACGCATAACGTCATCCCGGATGGGGATCTCGCGCATTTTCTCAGCTACGACATCACCTTCAATGGATTGAGCGGCGGCCACCCCGCGCAGGTAGTGCAACACACTGGAATAAACGCCCGCATGCGTCATGGTGGGCTTCACCCCACGGAAAGCTTGGGAAAAGCGTTCCGACCATTGGCGTGTACCTTCGTCGTAATCCCAATAGAAGCCGTCGACATAGGTCAGGCCTTGCCCGTTCTCCAGCCCCAGGGCTTTAACGTCAGACAGGAAAATGAGAAGGGATGCCAGGCGCTGGCCACCGGCCACGATGCCGAACTCACGCGCCTGCTTGATGGCATTCACCACATCGGCGCCACTATTGGCCAGTGCGACCACCTGTGCCCCGGAACTTTGCGCTTGCAATAAGTAGGAGGCGAAATCAGGCACATTCAATGGATGAGGTACCGACCCCACCACGGTACCGCCCTGGGCCTTCACCATTTCAGAAGCCCCTTTCTCCAGCGAATGGCCGAAAGCATAATCGACGGTAATGAAAAACCACGATTTACCGCCTTTATCGATAGAAGCTTTCACCCCACCCACTGATTGGGAATACACGTCGAACATCCAGTGAAAACCGACGGGCGAGCACTTATCGTTGGTCAGCACATTCGTGGCTGGGCCGGAAAATAGTGCAACGCGGTTTTTCTCGCGGGCGATATCCTGCACAGCCAAAGCCACCGCCGAATTAGTCAGGTCAGTAATGGCTGTGACGCCGTCTCGGTCAAACCATTCCCTCGCCCTCGCAGCGCCCACATCCGCCTTATTCTGGTTATCGGCAGATACCAGAGAGATATCCATGCCCTTGCATTCGTTTGCCAAACAATCGTCGATGGCTAATTGCGCGGCGACCACCGAGCCCGGCCCGCCCATCGAGGCATACGTGCCAGACATGTCTGTAAGAACACCAATTTTGACAACAGGAGCAGCGTGAACAGTGGCGGCTGCCGCCAAACCGCAGGCTGCGGCGACTACAGTAGGTATGAGTCTCATGGGTTGTCTCCCGGTTCGGTTTTGGATTTATTATGCTGCCCTTTGAGTGTAGTTGTGTAAAAAACTTATTTCCATACAATTACACGCACATTCAATGTTCATTTACGCACATCATGGACTGGGACGGCATACGTTATTTTCTCGAGGTGGCCCGCACGCAACGTGTCAGCGGTGCAGCTAAACGCCTGGGAGTGCAGCACACCACCGTCGCGCGGCGCATTCATTTGCTGGAACAGTCGCTGAATACCGTTCTTTTCAATAAATCCAAGGCGTCCGGCTACACCCTGACAGAAGACGGCCAGCGCTTCTTCCCTCACGCTGAACGCATAGAAAGCGCCCTCGTGACGGCCCAGGAGTTGGTTTCAGGCCAGGCTGCGGCACTTACCGGACATTTAAGGGTGGGCGCCACCGAAGGGTTCGGCAGCTATGTGCTGGCGCCGCTGATGGTGGACTTTGAGCGCCGATTCCCCGACATCACCCTGGACATCATTCCGGTGCCGCGCTTTATCAGCTTGTCCAAGCGCGAAGCCGACATCGCCATCTCTCTGGAACAGCCGCAGCGTGGCCCCTATCTCTGTACGCTGCTGGGCGAATACAAGCTGTTGCTGTATGGCACGCCGGATTACTTGCAGCGTCACCCGCCAATCAGGCAACGCGAAGACCTGCAGCAGCACCGCTTTATTGGCTATGTAGAAGAGTTAGTGTTCAGCGACCACTTGCGCTATCTGGAAGACCTGATACCTGCGCCCAAGGTCGGCTTGCGCAGCACTAGTGTGATCGCGCAGTATCATGCCGCCCTCCAAGGAAACGCCCTGGCGGTTTTACCTTGCTTCATGGCAGGGCAAGACAACCGCCTGACACCGGTCTTGCCAAATGAAATACAGGTCACCCGAAAATTCTGGATGTACTGCCACGAAGACCTGCGGCAATCTCGCCGCGTCATGGCGCTGTGGGATTTCATCAAGCATGCTGCAGAACTCAACCGACCCTTGTTGGCAGGGTCGAGCGACCACCTGGCCTACCCGCCCTGACGGTTTATTTGGTGCGCGACTGCATGCGCTTGCGGCGGGGCGCTCTCACTCGCAGCTTGCTCCACATCATGTAGGCCATCAAGCCGGTAAACAATGCATGCACTAACCAAACACCAATGGAAAAGTCCAGCTTGCCGCTACTTATCCACCCGCGCGAAAGATTGATGAGGTTCATATAGAGTAAGCCCACCAAGCCGGCGATAAGGACGTCTCCGGAGCGCCCCAGGCGTGGATTCACCGCCCCCAGCGGTATGGCCAGCAAAGCCAGGTTCAAGGCAGCCAATGGCAGAGCCAGCCGCCACATGATCTGCGACCGGGCGTTATCGGTGTCATCAGAAAAAAGTGTCATGGTAGGGCGTGCCTTGATGCCCTGCTCTGCCCTGGCCCGCACGGCTTCAGGTGAGCTTGCTTCGGCATCACTTTCCAGGCGCACACCATAACGCTCGAATTCCACCAGCCTGAATATCGGCTTGCCGGGCTGCATGTCATAACGATGGCCTTGGCTTAGCACCAGAAAACGGTCGCCATTGGGCTCTTCCTGAATAATGGCGCTTTCCGCGGTAATCAGGCTGACCCATTCTTTATCGATCACCCGGGCAATAATATTGCCCAGCTCCTGATCCGGCTGCGTCGGTTCTTCAGTGAAAAACACCCGAGCACCGCGTTCCGTCTCGATAAATTGCCCGGCAGAGACTTTGGAAAGATCAGATCGCTGCTCATAACGCTGCCGATACTCACTGATTTGCCGGTAGGCCCAGGGCGAGGCCATCAGAGTCAGCACGGAAATAATCAGGGCAAAAGGCACGGCCACACGCAGCACCGGCTTGATCCAGTCGCGCAGCGACAGACCGCTGGCAAACCACACCACCATTTCAGATTCACGAAAATTCCGGGTAATGGTGGTGAGAACGGCAATAAACAGCGATACGGAAAGAATGACCGGCAAAGCGGTAATGCTGGAAAAAGTCGCCAAGCCCACCACGACATCCGCACCAATGGCACCCGCTGCGGCCTCCCCCAGCAAGCGCACCAGCAAAACACTGAGCCAAACCACCAGCAAAGTGGACACCACCACCCCTGCATGACTCAGGATTTCGGAGACGACGGAACGCTTGAATAGTGACATATCTGAATTTGCGAGATAATCGTCGGTATCCGACGGAAGTGCTGGGCCTTCAAGCATTCAGCACTTCCCTTGATTTTCATTGGGGAAATTTGAATGGAATTTAGCACACAGACTACCACTGGCCTCCAGCAAGTTCGTACGGCCGCCCTGGGCGTTGGCGTATTCACCGACGGCATCCTCACACCACCGGCCGAAATCCTGGACCGCGCCAGCGAAGGCGCCATCAGCGCCGTGCTGAAGTCGGAATTCAAGGGTAAGGCCAACACCCACCTTGTGCTGCGCAATCTGCCTGGAGTCAAAGCGGAACGCATCATTGTAATCGGACTGGGAAAACAAGAAGCCTATAAAGCCGCCACCCACGCAGCCGCCGAACAAACGTTCGCCGGTCTCTGCGCTTCGCTGAATGTGACCGAAGGCGTTTCCACCCTGGCCGGCGTCGAATGCGAGAACACCAGCCTGCGTTCGCGTGCCAGCGCCATGGCCACCGCCGCGTTGCGCAGCCAGTATCGCTATGAAGCCACACGCACCAAAGACATAGAACCCGCGCCGCGCCTTAAGAAACTGGCTGTGTGGGTCAGCCGCTCCAAAGCTGACGAAGTCAAAGAGGGGCTGAAAGAAGGCACCGCCATCGGCAACGGCGTCAACCTGGCCCGCGAACTTGGCGACCTGCCCCCCAATATCTGCACCCCCACCTATTTGGGCGACACGGCCAAGAAACTTGGTAAGGAATTCAAGTCTCTGAAGGTAGAAGTCCTGGATCGCAAAAAGATCGAAGCTGAAAAAATGGGCGCGTTTCTGTCAGTGGCCAATGGCTCTGATGAACCCCCTGTCTTCATTGTGATGCGCCACACCCCGAAAGGCGGTAAATCAAAGGATAAAGCCCCTCTGGTTCTAGTGGGCAAGGGCCTGACTTTCGACTCTGGCGGCATTTCCATCAAACCTGCCGCTAGCATGGACGAAATGAAATACGACATGTGCGGCGCCGCCAGCGTGCTGGGCACCATGCGGGCCGTCGCAGAACTCGAACTCGACCGCGAAGTGATCGGCTTGGTGGCCTCGTGCGAAAACATGCCAAGCGGCCGTGCCAACAAGCCGGGCGACGTCGTAACCAGCATGTCGGGCCAGACCATTGAAATTCTCAACACCGACGCTGAAGGCCGCCTGGTGCTGTGCGACGCCCTAACTTATGCGGAGCGCTTCAAGCCCGAAGCCGTTATCGACATCGCCACCCTTACCGGCGCTTGCGTCGTAGCATTGGGTCATGTCAATAGCGGCCTGTTCAGTAAGGACGACAAACTGGCCGAAGACCTGCTCGAAGCGGGCCGTAATGCCGGCGACACAGCATGGCGCATGCCTCTGGAAGACGCCTATCAGGAGCAACTGCGTTCCAACTTTGCCGACATGGCCAATATCGGCGGGATGCCGGCCGGTTCTGTTACCGCCGCCTGCTTCCTAGCGCGTTACACCTCGGCCTACTCCTGGGCACACCTGGATATCGCCGGTACGGCATGGAAGAGTGGCAAGGAAAAAGGCGCAACGGGTCGCCCTGTTCCCCTGCTGACCCACTTCCTGCTGTCGCGCTCATAATGGCGACAAGGGTCGATTTCGCCTTCGGCGCCGCCGACCGTCTGCTCAAGGCTTGCGAAGTGACACGCAAGCAGGTGGCGGCGGGGCGGCGCCTGCTGGTGTATACCCAAAACAAAGCGCGCCTGGCCAAGTTCGACCGCCTGCTCTGGCAGTTTGAAGCCACCGCCTTCGTGCCGCATGTCATGTCGGGCGACCCTCTCGCCGCACGCACCCCGGTACTACTTGAAGACCGGGAGCCCGATTCCGGCCTTGCCGGCCAAGGCTTCTGGTTATTGAATCTCGACACCGAGTGCCCGCCGGGCGGCGAGCACTATGAGCGCATTCTGGAAATCGTCTCCGGACACCCGGATGACAAAGCCGCCGCGCGGCAACGCTGGCGCGCCTACCAGGAAACCGGTTTCGAGTTGCGCGCCTTCGATATCTCTGGCTCATAAGTGCAAACCCCATCGTTTTTTCCTGAAGCGCGCTTGATATTTCAGCTTCCTGTAAGTTAAGCTCGTATCTATCTATATAGGGTGCGCTGACGTGCTTTTTGCGCCGACGTGCATTTAAATTCCAACAAAGGTTGAACACATGAACGATTTCCGCCAACCCCTAAGCCGCGAAGCGAGCTACAGCGGCTCGATTTCCCCGGCAGCACGCAACAAAGTGCTGCGCAACACCTACTGGCTGCTGGCGCTGTCCATGATTCCCACCGTGCTGGGCGCCATGGTCGGCCTGAGCACTGGCTTCAACCAAATCATGGGCGCCAGCCCAGGCATGACAGCCATCCTGTTTCTCGCAGGCGCCTTCGGCCTGATGTTTGCCATTGAGCGCAACAAGAACAGCTCGCTGGGCGTCGCCCTGCTGCTGGCCTTTACATTCTTCATGGGCCTGATGCTGTCCCGCCTATTGGGCTTTGTGCTGGGAATGGGCAACGGTGCTCAACTCATCATGCTGGCCTTCGGTGGCACCGCCGCAGTCTTCGGCGCCATGGCATCAGTCGCCAGCACCACCAAGCGCGATTTTTCAGGCATGCAGAAGTTCCTGTTCATCGGCGTGGTAATCCTCATCGTCGCATCGCTGGCCAACATCTTCTTGCAACTGCCCGCCCTGATGCTGACCGTATCGGTCATGGCCATCGGCATCTTCTCCGCCCTGCTGCTGGTCGACCTGCAACGCATCATTAACGGCGGCGAAACCAACTACGTCTCCGCCACCCTGGCCGTCTACCTCGACCTCTACAACATCTTCTCTAACCTGCTGATGCTCCTAGGCATCTTCGGCGGCGACCGCGATTAAATAATAATGAGGTCTGTCCCGGTTTAAGCTAGCTGTAAGCTTACACAAACCTTAAACCGGGACAGACCCCTTTTTGCGCCAGGCAATTACGCCTTCTACGGCCATGATTAGAACGGCCAGCCAGATGGGGATGTAGGTACCCAGGGAGGCAAGGGTGACGGGTTCGCCCAGCAACAGGAAAGCGACCCAGAACAGCAATACCGGCTCTACATAGCCCAGGATGCCGAACAGGCTGAGGGGCAGGCGGCGGCTGGCGGCTAGGTAACAGACCAAGGCCGTTGAACTGATAACCCCCAGCAAGGGCACCAGCGCCCATAGCGATGGCCGCCCCAGGAACTGTTCCAGGACGCTGACATCTTGTTTAAACAGCAGCCATAGGGCGACAGGGGTGAGCAGCAACATGTCGAACCACAGGCCTGCCAGCGCATTCATGCGCAGGTAACGGCGCAGCATGAAGTATGGCGGGTAGCCGAACATCACGACTGCAGTGGCCCATGAAAACGCCCCTACCCGCAGCAGTTCGTGACTCACACCGATAACCGCCATGAAAACGGCAGCGCGCTGAAAGCGACTGAGCCGCTCACCGTAAAACACCCTGCCCGCCACCACCATAGTCAAGGGCAATAAAAAATAGCCCATGGCGACATCTAGCCCATAACCGTGCAGCGGCGCCCACATAAACAGAAACAGCTGCACCCCCAGCAAGGCTCCGCTGACAAGCATCAAGACCCAAAGCTTCCACTCCTTACGCAGACGCTGGTGGATTTCATGTACGGTCTTCCAGCTACGGGCGCGTGAAAGTAACAAGGCCAGCACAGGCACTGCCAAGACGACACGCCATGCAAAGATGCTCAGCCCCGTAAGGGGGTGCAACAACGTGGCATAGAAGTACAGAGCAGCAAACAAAAAAGAGGAAAATACCGAGAGGAAAACCCCTTGTTTCAACACGCACTCCTACAGAGTCGATTCAGGCGGAACAAGCGCTCACGCTTGAGTATGGTTTCAAGACCATCGGCAGGCTCGAGCCCGGGAGCAGCCGCGTAAAGCGGAATTTCCGGCACGAGCGCCTGCATTTTTTCAGGAAAGGCAGCCCGCATGCGCACCAGCAAATCGTCGGGCTCGAATAGTGCCAGACCATAGCCACGCAATTCAGTACGGTTGAAATCCTTAGTGTTACGCGTGGCGATGCCGGCCCTCAGACCCGGATGCCGCGCTTTGGCACTGCGCCCTGCCGCAATGACATGCCAATCTTTTGGGTCGCTACGGTGCAGGCCATTTTCATAAGTGCTCACATCGCCTTGGTCCGCGTGCGGGAACGCCTGCTGCAAGGCTGCCCATTGGGCGGCAACATCTTCAGCTGGCACACCCCATATACGGGCTGCATTGCGGCACCATTCTTCGCCGATGCGAGTACTCCAAACTGGAATAAAGCAGCCCTGCGCGGCCAGCCTCAGCAAGATTCGGCGCAATACATTGGAAAGCAACACACAGGTATCAAGCACCAGAATATCTGGCAAAGACTGAACCGCCGCGCCTGCAGCCTGCATTGGGAGGGGCGCGGTACCGCTGAACCTGTCGCTAACGGCGTCGCTCTGTGCTTGGTCACCAAAAATGAAGGCCAGATCCACCTGTGCGTGAAGCATCGTGCTCATGAGTAACGCCGTAAATCCAGCATGACCTGGCGTGTACGCAAAGGCCGCCCAAGCAATTCGTCCAACCGCTCTCTCAGCACGGCTCGCATGCGTTTTTCTTCTATGGGGTCATCGAACTGCGGGGGCTCGCCCTCGAAGCCATAACCCGTTTCCTCGAGCAATGTCCATTCAAAGCTTCGTAAGGCGCTGGCCGCCTGGGCGCCCTGCTCTAACGCCTGCAAGGCAGCGTCATAGGCATCGTAAAGCACGGGATGCGGGTCTTCGCGCGGCAGCAGTCGAAGCAGCAGTTCGTTCATGTACCAGGCGGACATCAACGAACGGCCCGCCAGGGGGCGGATACCGGTCAGATCAGCACGAGTCAGAGTCTTGACTTCGCCGGTCCCCGTCCAGGAAACAATCAGCGGCTGGAAAGCCGCCAGCACGGGGCGTAACGCTGAATAAGGCCGCTTAGCGCCTTTGGCCACCATCGCCACATTGCCGTGTTCGCGGCTGAAGATCTGCACAATCAGAGAGGTTTCGCGCCAGGCCGATGCATGCAGCATATAGGCTTTGACATCGCGCACACGCTGCGCGCGGCTACTCATACCCCAAGTCGCGCAATGCGCTGTCGCGCTCAGACCAGCCCTTGCGCACCTTGATGTAAACGTCCAGGAACACCGGCTTATCAAGCAGTTTAACGATGTCCTGGCGAGCTTCGGTGGCGATGCGTTTCATATGATTGCCACCCGCGCCTAGAAGAATCGGCCTGTGGCTTTCGCGCTCGACCACCACGCAGGCGGCAATGCGCGCACCCGAGTCGTTTTCCTCCCACTGCTCTATCACGACCGTGCAACCATAAGGCAGCTCGTCGCCCACCAAACGGAAGATTTTCTCGCGGATGAGCTCGGCAACGATGAAACGCATGGGGCGGTCTGTCAGGGCGTCGGCCTCGAACATGGGCTCGCCCTCAGGCAGCCGGGCAGCGATCTCAGCCAATAGCTGATCCAGTTGGATATCTTTGACTGCACTAACCGGCACAACTGCGGCGTAAGGAAATTCCTTAAGCAGTTTTTCGGCAAAAGGGAAAAGGTCGTTCTTGCTCTTAAGGCGATCGACCTTGCTCAACACCAGAATGGTTTTACCATCCTTGGGCAGCATGGACAGAAGCTGTGCATCGGCAGCCGACCATTTACCGGCCTCGACCACATGGACCACAACATCAACTTCAGACAACGCCTGAGTGACGACCCGGTTCATCATGCGGTTCATAGCGCCGCCATGCTTAGTCTGAAAACCGGGCGTGTCCACGAAAACGAACTGTTCGTTTTCACGGGTGAGCACGCCGTTAATGCGATGACGGGTGGTTTGCGCCTTGCGCGAAACGATAGACAGTTTGGCGCCGATCAGGGCGTTGGCCAAGGTGGACTTCCCCACATTGGGCCGCCCTACGATGGCCACAAACCCGCAGCGAAAAGGTGTAGTCATTTATGTTCCTGGGACAAAGCCACGGGCAGACTTAGCTGGGCGCGGCGTTTACGGCGACGCGGCTCGCCTTTCAGGTTTTCGTTGGTAGCGAGTTGCTCTAGGGCAAGCTGTGCGGCGGCCTGTTCCGCTGCCCGGCGACTGGAACCGGACGCCTGCACACGCAGATCAAGGCGTGGCACATCACATGCCACTTCAAACAGCTGGTTGTGCGCAGCGCCATGCGTGGCAATCACCGTATAAATCGGGAGATCGAAACGCATGGCTTGCAGGCGCTCTTGCAACAAGGTCTTGGCATCCTTGCCTTGATTGACAGGGTCAACATTCGCCAACAGGGTTTCGTACTGTGCAGCAATTACACGGCGCGCCGCCTCAAAGCCCCCATCCATGTAGACTGCCCCAAAGACCGCCTCCAAAGCGTCTGACAGGATGGAAGGCCGCCGAAACCCGCCGCTCTTCAACTCACCCTCACCCAGCTTGAGATAGTCGGACAGCAAAAGGTGGGTGGCGATATCGGCAAGTGTCGCCTGTCGCACCAAGCTGGCCCGCATACGGGAGAGGTCGCCTTCATCGGTGCTTGGAAAAAGATCGTATAACAAAGAGGCGACGACGAAATTCAATACCGAATCGCCAAGGAATTCCAGCCGCTCATTATGGGCGGCTCCATGGCTGCGGTGGGTCAAGGCCTGGACCAACAGATTCCGGTTAGTGAAGCGATACCCCAGCACCGCTTCTAGTCGGGAGAGCTGCGCTGCCATCAGTGCACCCTGCCGACGCGGCTCGGCTCGCTGAAGTTCATCCAGATCAGAAAGGCGCGGCCAACGATATGGTCGTCAGGCACAAAGCCCCAATAACGGCTGTCCAGGCTGTTGTCGCGGTTATCGCCCATCATAAAGTAATGCCCATCTGGCACCGTACAGCGCACCGCACCGTTGGAATACTCGCAATTCTCACGATGTGGAAAATTGGAGATAGGCATATAGGCTTGGCGCTGTTGTCGGTTCAGAAGAATTTCGTGGTTGGTGCCGCCGAGATTTTCCGTATAGCGCCCCACATACGAAGAGCGGTCGGGCTCGTAATAATCGCCCGAACGTTCAGCTTTAACCTGCCGGCCGTTGATGGTAAGCGTTTTGTCGCGGTATTCCACCACATCGCCCGGCACGCCCACCACGCGCTTGATGTAGTCAATGGAGGGTTCGACCGGGTAGCGGAACACCACTACATCGCCGCGCTCAGGATTACCCAGTTCCACCACCTTGCGGTCGATGATGGGCAACCTGATGCCGTACTCGTACTTGTTCACAAGAATGAGGTCGCCGTTTTGTAAAGTCGGCAACATAGAGCCGGATGGAATGCGAAACGGCTCAAACAGGAACGAGCGCAGCAGAAACACCACCACGATGACCGGAAAAAAGCTGGCGCAGTATTCCACCCACCAGGGCGCGCGGTTCGCCTTGTCATAGGCCTCCTGACGCAGCCTGGCGGCTTCTGCTTTGTCCAACCCTGCGACGGAAGGCTCAATCGCCCCCATGGCCGCCACCGCCGCAGTGCGGCGCTGATCTTTAAGCCAGACAATATCCAGGCACCAGACAATGCCGGTGACGACCAGCAAGATGAAGAGAATCAGGGCAAAATCCCAGCTCATACAGGTATGACCTCAGCGACGTTATTTATCTTCAACCTGCAAGATAGCAAGAAATGCTTCCTGAGGGATCTCGACGTTGCCGACCTGCTTCATGCGCTTCTTGCCGGCTTTTTGCTTTTCCAGCAATTTCTTTTTGCGGCTGATGTCGCCACCGTAGCATTTCGCCAATACGTTTTTGCGCAGGGCCTTGACGTTTTCGCGAGCGATGATTTCTGCTCCAATTGCCGCCTGGATGGCAATATCGAACATCTGCCGCGGTATCAGCCCGCGCATGCGCGATACGACTTCACGGCCCCGGTAGCGGGCGTTGGAACGGTGCACAATCATTGACAAGGCATCGACGCGATCGCCATTGATAAGAAGGTCGACCTTCACGACATCCGCTGTGCGGTATTCGAGGAACTCGTAATCCATGGAGGCATAGCCCCGCGACACGGATTTCAGCCTGTCAAAGAAATCGAGCACGATTTCCGCCAGCGGCATCTCGAAAACCAACTGCACCTGCCGACCGTGGTAGGTCATATTGACCTGTATGCCCCGCTTGGCATTACACAGCGACATCACCGGGCCGACGTAATCCTGCGGCATCAGCATCGACACCCTGACAATGGGCTCGCGGATTTCTTCCGTGGCCGCCACTTCCGGCATCTGCGACGGGCTTTCCACGTACAGAGTCCTGTTATCGCTGGTCAGGACTTCATAGACCACAGACGGCGCCGTGGTGATGATGTCCATGTCGAATTCGCGCTCAAGCCGCTCCTGCACAATTTCCATGTGCAGCAGCCCCAAGAAACCGCAGCGGAACCCAAAGCCCAGTGCTTGCGAGACTTCCGGCTCGAACATGAGCGAAGCATCGTTAAGCTTGAGCTTTTCCAGCGCATCGCGCAGTTGGTCGTATTCGCTGCTTTCTACCGGATACACCCCGGCAAACACCTGCGGCTTCACTTCTTTGAAGCCAGGCAGTGCTTTTTCGGCCTTGCGCCCCGCCAGTGTGATGGTGTCGCCCACCTTGGCGTCTTCCAATTCTTTGATGCCGGCGATAACGAAACCGACCTCGCCTGCCGACAAGGCTTCGCGCGGTACCGATTTGGGCGTAAACACGCCGATGTGTTCGCACAAGTGAGTGGCACCCGTTGCCATGAGCTGGATTTTGTCCTTAGGACGCAGCACACCGTTGACGATGCGCACCAGCATCACCACGCCTACATAGTTATCGAACCAGGAGTCGATGATCAACGCCTGCAAAGGCGCTTCAGGGTCACCTTCGGGAGCCGGCACGTTGGCGATGATACTTTCGAGAATATCGTCGATGCCCTCACCGGTTTTGGCGCTGGCACGAATGGCGTCAGTGGCGTCGATGCCAATGACATCCTCGATTTCCTGCGCGGCAGCATCGGGGTCGGCGGAAGGCAAGTCCATTTTGTTAAGGACGGGAATCACTTCAACGCCAAGGTCGATGGCGGTATAACAGTTGGCAACCGTCTGGGCTTCCACGCCCTGCGAGGCGTCAACAACCAGCAAAGCGCCTTCACAGGCGGAAAGCGAACGGCTCACTTCATAAGAGAAATCGACGTGGCCGGGCGTATCGATAAGGTTGAGCGCGTAGATCTTGCCATCGCGCGCTTTGTAGCTGAGCGACGCAGTCTGGGCCTTGATCGTAATGCCGCGTTCCTTTTCGATATCCATGGAATCCAGCACCTGAGAAGACATTTCACGGTCTTCCAAGCCGCCGCAGCGTTGAATCAGGCGGTCAGCCAGGGTGGACTTGCCATGGTCGATATGAGCAATGATGGAAAAATTACGGATGTGATCCATATACCCGGGAACGTGGGGCCCGCACATCACGTGCGAACCGGATGAAGCAGAAAGCCAGAACAAGCGCTTTCTGCGAAAAAAAAGGGAGGTCGCCCAGGGCGCCCCCCTTCGCAACACGGCATTTTAGCCGCTTAGCATTTTAACCGTTTATTTACGTGGAGTTATGGTAACCCACTGGGACTGATCGCCCCGCATGACCAGCACGGCAGCCGGGCGGGATTTATCCAGCTTGCTTACGACAGACGCGTATTGCGCCGGGCTGGAGATATCGGTGTCGTTAATGGTGAGCACGATATCGCCTCGGGACAAGCCTGCTTCCGCAGCCGGGCCTTCCACCTCGGTTACTTCCACACCGCCTTCAAACTGATACTGAGCGCGCGCCGCAGCCGATACCTCACCCACCGTCAGGCCCAGGGCGTCGGCGGGAACAGCTTCCTGCTTGTCGCTGGGGCGGGCTTGGTCTTCATCGGTGCTGGGCATTTCACCCACCATCACTTTAACCGTAACCGTTTTACCTTTGCGCCATAACTCCATGGAAGCACGCGTACCCGGCTTGGTATCGCCCACCAAGCGTGGAAGGTCGGACATGTGGTTAATGTCGCGGCCATCGAAACGCGTGATGACGTCGCCGGAACGCACACCCGCCTTATCGGCCGGGCCGCCCCGCTCGACATTGCTCACCATGGCGCCCATGGCCTTGGGCAGCCCGATCGCTTTGGCAACCTCTTCGGAAACCGTGCCGATCTGTACACCAATGCGACCACGCGTCACCTTGCCGTGATCCTTCAGCTGCTCGACCACACGCATGGCTTCGTCAATGGGGATGGCCAGTGAAATACCCATGAAGCCACCGCTGCGGGATACGATCTGGGAATTCACGCCAACCACACGGCCGGAAAGATCGATCAGCGGGCCGCCGGAGTTACCGGGGTTGACTGCCACATCGGTCTGAATAAAGGGCAAATAGTCGCCGGTTTCACGATTCAGCGCGCTGACAATACCCGCAGTCACTGTGGACTCCAGGCCAAAAGGAGAGCCGATAGCCAACACCCACTGCCCTTTGCGCAGTGAACTGGACTCACCAATGGGCAGGGGCTTCAGCCCCTTGGCGTCGATTTTGAGCAAGGCCAGATCAGTGCGGGCATCGGTTCCGACCACTTTGGCGCGGTGCTCTTTGCCATCGGTCAGGGTGACGAAAATATCGCTGGACCCTGAAATAACGTGGTTATTGGTAAGAATAAAGCCGTCTGCACTAATGATGAAGCCTGAACCCACACCACGCGGCACAGTGCGTTCCTGCTCAGCGGGCTGGCTATCACGCTCGCTGCGCGGATGACCCGGCAGATTGGGCATGAAATCAGGGCCGAAGAACCACCGGAACATTTCGTAAGGGTCATTGCCGCTGGGGCCCATGCGGTTACGCACGCGCACGGTTTCAGTGGTACGGATATTCACCACCGACGCTTCGGTTTGTTCCACCACCTGGGTGAAATCGGGCATGCTGCGCTCAAGCGAGGTGCCCGACTGCGCGAGTGCCGCCCCGCCGATGGGGGCGAAGGCCAGCACAGCCGCTGTTGTCACCCCGGCCATCATCCGCGCAAAACGGTGACTGCCTAGCTGGTTAAATTGCATCTAAGTCTCCAGTCAGAAATTAATGAAGAACAAGTCTGTTGAGAAATCTTGTACTCAAGGTACGCCCAGCGGCACGTATTCAGTGCGCTGTGCGAGTTCTCGCACCGTATCAGCAGGAACTTCGCCCAACACAGTGAGCCAGTGATCACCGATACGTTTGCGATAAACATTCAGTGCGCCTTTGCGCAATAGGCCGAATTCATGAGACGGACTGCCTTTCTCGGCGTACGCCTCGATAAAAACAGAAATACTGGACAAGCCATCAGAAGCGACCAGCTGTTTGAAATGACGCCCCCGCTGCAGCTTTCGTTCCACTTGCGTCAGCGGCTGATAGCCTGGCGGCAGCGGAATTCGCCAGCCTTCAGAGGCAAGATCCACTTCTTTCACTGGTACTTCGACAACTTCCCAGTCCTTAATGTTCCATGCCGGGCTGAGCGCTTCGGAGGTGACATCAGCACCCACTTCCAAGGTATTGAAAACGATCTGGATCAGCACCCCTTCAGAGCCGACCGTCTGGACTCGCAGCGGCAGGCCGGTTTCTTTATCGGCGCAAAAGCGGTAGCCGTAGCGCTGCGAATCACGCGGTTTCAGCTTGAGGACTTGGCAGACCCGGCCCGCCACACGTTCAGGTTCTTCACCGACCTGAAAATCGTAGTGCCCCGGCAAGCGTTCCCCTTCGTCAAGCAGCACGGCAGGAAAACGTTCGGATTCACGTTGCTCCACCAGCACGACTTTGCTATCGGGCAACAGGCATTGAGTGGTTTCATTGTGCCGGATATATTCGCGCGGCTGGCCATCGAGCAGGGACACGCGTTCGCGTTCCCCCGTGCCGTCGACCACATGCACAATGCGGGTGGACAGCACAACATTACCTTGCTGATAGGTATACACCCCGGCGTAATCCAGGCTGCGCGCAGCCTGCTGCATTTTCTGCAGAAGCGCTAAGCCCGGAGATTCTTGTGTTTCCGCCGCATTGACTACCTGCCCGCCTGACATGCCCACTGCTGCAGCCAGAGCTAACCAAGCCAGAAGCCTGAACGTCGCCCCGGAGCCTGGCAGACCTACCGCCCGAGGCAGTGCGCGCATTGCACGACTCATCGTTCGCCTCCAGAGCCATAAGACACTTGCCGGACGGAACCAATACCGGTGATATCACGATGCGCTGCGACGTAGTCAACCAGCGCTTCAGGCTCGGATGCCGCCAGCACCGGCGTTTCGGGTACTGCCGGGCCGCTAGCGGTGAAATACGGCAGCGCCACCCATGCTACAGCGGCTACCGCAGCAGCCACGGCCATGCTGGACAGCCCTGCACGCATGTAGCGGCGCAGCGGCTGCGTGTGAGGCGCAACGATGGGGGGCTCTTCGTCTATGGCGCGACTGATGCGGGCGTAGAGAAAATCGCTGGGCTTAATGGCCAGTTCCTCGCTGCGCAACACATCGCCAATCATGTGATAGGTGTCCCAGACTCGGCGCCCATACGGAGTGTCGAGGTCTTCCGGCCTGATATCGGCCTCTGCGTCGATCCAGGCAGAAATGGACGCCTCGAGGGAAGCTTGAGGTTCCTGCTGTTTAGCTTGCATCTCGCATAACTCCTTACCAACGACGATCAGGGTCGTGATCGTCCCCCAATACCGGTTTCAACTGCGAAGCAATGGCTTCGCGAGCCCTGAAAATTCTTGAACGTACTGTTCCGATCGGACACCCCATGCTTTCAGCGATGTCCTCGTAACTCATGCCTTCGATTTCACGCAAGAGGATGGCTGTGCGGAGATCCTCGGGAAGCGACTGCATGGCAGCATTGACCGTTTCGGCGATCTGGCGGCTGGCCAGCACCGATTCTGGTGTGCTGATATCTGTTAGGTTGTCAATTTCGTCAAAAGTTTCACCCTCACCTGTTTCAAT
The DNA here is from genome assembly GCF_047501535.1 of Achromobacter sp. F4_2707. Lineage (NCBI taxonomy): Bacteria > Pseudomonadati > Pseudomonadota > Betaproteobacteria > Burkholderiales > Alcaligenaceae > Achromobacter > Achromobacter sp. F4_2707. The sequence goes on along the minus strand of NZ_JAZDRJ010000006.1, from coordinate 167,893 downwards.
GATGGATGAAGTGACCGGGCGCCTGTTATTTGCTGCTTGCCAGTTGCGCGCTGTATTGATGGCGATGCGATACAGCCAGGTATAAAACGCGCTGTCGCCACGAAATTGCGGCAATGCCCGGTAGGCCTTGATGAAAGCCTCTTGAGTGACATCCTCGATGTCGCCCGGGTCACGAATCATCCGCGACAGCAGCCTCATGATCTTGCGCTGATACTTCAGCACAAGCAGGTCGAATGCGCGTTTATCGCCACGCTGCACTCGAGCCACGAGCGCGGCGTCAACATCACGCTGGTTCATGGGTTTTCCTTATTCTGATGGCTGTTCTCCTGAAGCGGACCTGCCTCGATGCACAAGGCGAGCTCACTCCATAATGGGGCTGGAATAGCAGATTTCCAGATAACCAGACGCAAAACTCTGTGTGGTGGCGCCTGGTAGCGTAAGCCCAGAGTAACCCAGCCCGGCCCCTGCCACACGTAGGCAAGCTCCAGGCGTTCGGCTACGCCTTGAACAAAAAAACCTGTGCCGCCGGGACAGCGGGACAGGTTATAAGCCTTGTGGTGATACGCGCGGTGCAGCCGCAAGGCGACCCACACCGCAGTGAGCGCCAAACAGGCATAAGCGGAAAAGCTCCACGGCGCACCGCCCAAGGCAAGGGTGAGCGCCGCGAATACTATGCTGAATGCTCCAAGGGTGAGCACCACGGCCCCCGCAACGCTGGCCAAAGGCGTCGCTTGCGTAGACCAGGTGGCTGTCTCGCTCACCCCGGCGTACCGGTCAGACCTTACGCACGACCATGGAACCGTTGGTGCCGCCAAAGCCGAACGAGTTCGACAAGGCCACATCAATCTTCAGATCACGCGCAGTATTCGCGCAGTAATCGAGGTCGCATTCAGGGTCTTGATTGAAGATATTGATGGTGGGAGGCGATACCTGCTTATGCACCGCCAATGTGGTGAACACCGCCTCAATGCCTCCTGCCGCGCCCAAGAGATGGCCCGTCATGGATTTAGTGGAATTCACCACCAGCTTGTGGGCGTGGTCTCCCAAAGCCAGCTTAAGCGCCACAGTTTCGTTACGATCGCCCAACGGAGTGGAAGTGCCGTGCGCGTTCACGTAATCGACTTCATCCCCAGCTACGCCGGCATTGCGCAAGGCATTCAGCATGCCGCGGCGCGGGCCGTCGCTATCGGGAGAAGTGATGTGGTGAGCATCGGAACTCATGCCGTAACCGGCAAACTCACCATAAATGCGTGCGCCACGCTTACGGGCATGTTCGTATTCTTCGAGCACCAGCACGCCGGCGCCTTCACCCAGCACGAAACCATCGCGATCCGTGTCCCAAGGCCGTGAAGCCGTGGTGGGATCATCATTGCGCGTGGACAGAGCGCGCATGGCGGCAAAGCCACCAATGCCCAGCGGTGAGACGGTGGATTCCGTACCGCCGGCGATCATGACGTCGGCATCGCCGTATTCGATCAGACGGGCGGCATCGCCGATGGAATGCAGACCGGTTGTGCAGGCGGATACTACGGCGTATGTAGGACCTTTCAGGCCCAGCATGATGGACAACTGGCCCGATACCATGTTGATGAGCGAGGCAGGCACGAAAAAGGGAGAAATACGCCGCGCGCCGCGCTGCATGTATTCAACCTGTTGTTCTTCGATGCGTGGCAGGCCACCAATACCCGACCCGATGATGGAACCGATGCGATCGGCGTTGGACTCGTTGATCTCCAGACCCGAATCGCGCCAGGCCTGCACGCCTGCGGCAATACCGTAATGGATGAAAGTATCCATCGTCTTGGCTTCTTTAGCCGAGATGTATTGCGTAACGTCGAAATCCTTGACCTCACCCGCGATCTGGGCGTTGAACGGCGATGGGTCGAAACGCGTAATGCGGCCGATCCCGGAGCGCCCATTGACGAGATTGTCCCACGCGGTGTCTATATCGTTGCCGACCGGCGAAACAATACCTAGACCGGTTATGACGACACGTCGTTTCACGGATGACTCCTAAATAAAAAAGCGGTTCGAAGCGGCAGACTTACCAGGTTGCCGACCCGATAAGGGGTGGGCTATGGGGACTGCCTCTTGGAAACCGCCTTGAGTTAGCGCCGCGCACAGCAAGCGTGCGCTACCCTGGAAAATGATTACTGCTTGCTGTGCGAGTTGATGTAATCGACAGCCTGTTGAACCGTCGTGATCTTCTCGGCTTCCTCGTCAGGAATCTCGGTTTCAAACTCATCTTCGAGTGCCATCACGAGCTCGACCATGTCGAGCGAATCGGCACCGAGGTCGTCAAGAAAAGAAGACTCGTTCTTGATCTCGGCTTCGTTGACGCCAAGTTGTTCAGCGACGATCTTCTTGACGCGCTGTTCGATGCTTTCCATGCAGATCTCCAAGTTGGGAAAATTCCCGCGAATTATAGCCAAACAACTCTAATCAATGGGTGCTGGCTGTGACAAAAAACAGTTGGAAGCGATTCTAACCCACTCCAACCACTGATTACATATACATGCCGCCGTTCACGTGCAAAGTCGTGCCGGTGACGTAAGCTGCCTGTGGACCGGCCAAAAAGGCCACCGCATTCGCGATATCCGCCGGCGCGCCCATTCTGCCCAGAGGAATCTGCGACAAAATAGCGGAAGTCTGATTTTCGTCGAGTGCGCGAGTCATGTCGGTTTCAATGAAACCGGGCGCCACGCAGTTGACAGTAATACCCCGGCTGCCGAGCTCGCGCGCCAGCGAACGGCTCATGCCCGCCACGCCTGCTTTGGCTGCTGCGTAGTTCGACTGCCCCGGATTACCGCTGGAGCCGATCACCGAAGTAATGTTAATGATACGCCCCCAACGCGCTTTCATCATAGGCCTGATGACAGCGCGAGACAGCCTGAAAACGGCGGAAAGATTGGTTTCGAGAACGGTTTCCCAGTCTTCGTCTTTCAGACGCATGGCGAGGTTGTCGCGCGTGATGCCGGCGTTGTTCACCAGAATATGCGGGCCGCCATCTTCTTTGCTCAACTCTGCCACCAGCGCTTCACACGCAGCGGCATCATTGACGTTCAGGACAACGCCTCGGCCACCCATGGGATCCAATTGTTCCTGTATCGTAGCTGCGCCGCTTTCAGAGGTGGCTGTACCCACCACAACCGCGCCGCGCACCGCCAATTCGTGCGCAATCGCCTTGCCGATACCGCGCGTCGCGCCAGTCACCAGCGCAAGCTTTCCCTGCAATTCTTTTTCTTGCATGAAATTCACCCTTGAACAAGATCGAGAGCCGCCTGCATGGACGCAGGATCGGTAATGGCAAGACCGACAAGATCCTTGTCGATGCGTTTGGTCAGGCCGTTAAGCACTTTACCAGGGCCACATTCGATGACATGAGTCACACCCTGGGCCTTCATAGCCTGGATGGTCTCTACCCAGCGAACGGGGTGCCACGCCTGGCGCACCAGAGCGTCGCGAATGGCCGCCGCATCGCTTTGCGATGCCACGTCCACGTTATTAATGACAGGCACAGCCGGAGCATTAAGCGTGATGCCGCTGAGCGCACCTTGCAGCACTTCAGCTGCCGGCTTGAGCAGGCTGGAGTGGAATGGCGCCGATACTGGAAGCAGCAAAGCGCGTTTAGCGCCTTTGGCCTTAGCCAGTTCACAGGCCCGCTCGACTGCCGCCTTATGCCCGGCGATAACCACCTGAGCAGGCGCATTGAAGTTAACGGCTTCCACAACCTCGGATTCCGCCGCTTGAGCGCACACATCGCGAACGTCGTCGTCAGACAGGCCCAATACGGCAGCCATGGCGCCAGTGCCTACCGGCACGGCAGCCTGCATGGCATCGGCGCGCACGCGCACGATTCGCACGGCGTCTTCGAGGTTGAGCACGCTGGCAGCCGTCAGCGCCGAGTATTCGCCCAAGCTATGACCCGCCATAACAGCCGGCACAGGGCCACCTGCATCACGCCAGGCGGCATACATGGCTACGGCAGAAGCCAGCATGACGGGTTGGGTATTTGTAGTGAGGTTAAGGTCTTCAACAGGCCCTTGCGCAATCAAAGCGGCCAGGTCTTGGCCCAGCGCCTGGGATGCCTGCTGCAGCGTATCGCGTACGGCGCTGTTTTCCGCCCATGCGTCAAGCATGCCGACCGACTGGGAACCCTGCCCGGGAAACACGAATGCAATTTTCATGGTTTATTCTTGAATGCTTTGGAACATAAGCCGCATGCGGCACAATTGCTGTGGCGGGCTACATGCGAGCCAGCACCGAGCCCCAAGTGAAGCCGCCGCCCACCCCCTGCATCAGCACCAGGTCGCCCTGCTTGATGCGCCCATCGCGTCGCGCGGCGTCAAAGGCAAGCGGCACGCTGGCAGCGGAGGTGTTGGCATGCTGGTCAACGGTAATGACGACTTTGTCGTCCGACAGTTTCAGCTTACGGCCCAGAAAATTAATAATGCGGACATTCGCTTGGTGAGGGACCATCCAGTCGATTTCTTCCAAGCTGACCCCGGCCTTGTCGCACACGCTTTGCGCCGAAGCCGCCAAAGCTGTTACGGCCTGTTTGAAAACCGCCTGCCCGTCCATGCGCAGGAAGGGGTCACCCGTGACCTTGCCGTCCACGACGTTACCTGCCACATGCAAGATATTCGCCAGGCTGCCGTCGGCATTGAGTTCCGCTTCGAGAATGCCAGGCTCTTCAGAAGCCTTGAGCACCACCGCCCCGGCGCCGTCGCCGAACAGTACGCAAGTGCCCCGGTCATTCCAATCGAGGATGCTGGAAAACACTTCAGCGCCAATCACCAGCGCATGCTTGGCCCGACCGGAACGAATAAAGGAGTCGGCAGTTGTGAGTGCGTAGACAAAGCCGCTGCACACCGCCTGCACGTCAAACGCGGCAGCGCCTTTGTTGCCCAGCTCAGCCTGCACCAGACACGCAGTGCTGGGGAAGATGAAGTCGGGTGTGGAGGTGGCGACGATAATGAGATCGAGCTCTTCGGCGCTGACGCCGGCATCTGCAAGCGCGTGCTGCGCCGCCTTGACGGCAAGCTGGCTGCTGGTAACACCGGGATCGGCAATATGGCGCTGGCGAATACCTGTGCGCTCAGTGATCCAGGCATCGGAGGTTTCGATCTGCCTGGTCGCCAGTTCGGCCGCCAACTCGTCATTAGAGACCACGCGAGGCGGCAAATAGCCACCCGAACCGATTATCTTGGCATAAGGCATAGTGTGCTTCCTGGCTCCGTTCGTACCGCTGTCGCGCGTCAGGCGGGAGTTTCGTCCGATGTGTCTACGACGGTTGCCTGCATGCGCTCGCGCAAACGCGCGATGGCTTCGGTAGTGCCGGCAAGCAAGCCGTTGTGAACTGCTTCTCGAGTACGCTGCAGCGCGTGACCGAACGCATAAGCGTCGGCGGAGCCGTGACTTTTAATAACAATGCCACGCAACCCCAGCAGCGCCGCGCCATTATAGCGACGATTGTCCACCTTATCGCGCAGACGGTTCAGAACAGGGCGTGCAATAACACCCGCACCCATAGAAAGAACGTTGCGGGTGAACTCGGCGCGCATCATGGATGCAACCATACGCGCCACACCTTCTATCGATTTCAGCACCACATTGCCGACAAAGCCATCACAGACGATGACATCAACCGTGCCCTTGCAAATGTCGTCGCCTTCCACGTTGCCATGGAAGTTCAAACCGCTTTTGCGCAAGAGCTCGGCCGCCTGCTTGACGACCTCATTGCCCTTGATGACTTCTTCGCCAATGTTGAGCAGGCCAACCGTGGGCTGCTTGCGCTGATCCAACGCACCGACCAAGGCCGTTCCCATAATGGCGAACTGCAGCAGATGTTCTGCCGAACAATCAACATTGGCGCCAAGATCGAGCACTGTGGTGGCTCCGCCCTTGACGTTGGGAATAGACGTAGCGATCGCCGGGCGATCAATACCGTCGAGCGTTTTGAGCAGATAACGTGAAACCGCCATCAGCGCACCCGTATTCCCAGCAGAAACGCAGGCGCCGGCCCGGCCGTCTTTGACAGCCTGGATGGCGACACGCATAGAAGAATCTTTTTTTCGCCGCAAAGCGGTTTCCACTGTGTCATCCATGAGAATGACTTCGGAAGCGGGCAGGATTTCATACCAGCCCGCGCTTTGCACGCCTTCTTTTTCCAGCGCACGCCCTATCATTTCAGCATTCCCGGACAGCAGAAAGTGCGTGTCAGGATGCTGCTTAGCGAATTGCACAACAGCGGGTATGGTGACCGACAGACCGTGGTCACCACCCATGCAATCCACCGCCAGGCGTATGGGTGTCGCAGACATCTAGAATAGGTTTCCAGCCGCTTTCGTAATAAGGGCGAGAATTACTCGTCGTTCTTGGTCTTGAGGACCTTGCGACCGCGGTAGAAACCGTTGGGGCTGATGTGGTGACGCAGATGCAATTCGCCGGTAGTCGGCTCAATTGCTGTGGGGGGCGTGGTCAAAGCGTCGTGCGAACGACGCATGCCGCGCCTTGAAGGACTTTTCTTGTTTTGCTGAACGGCCATGGTGGACTCCTGTTAAATCAATCTTTCTTTAGTTTCGCTAGCACCGCAAATGGCGATGGGCGACCAGTATCGCTGCCCTCGGGAGTTTCAAGTTCCTGAGGCAACGACGGACAAACCTCGTGCTTGGGCACATAGGGCAAAGCCAGGATGAGCTCGTCCTCGACAAGCTCCAGAACATCAAAAAACGACGACCCCAGCAGATGATCCGGGATATCGGGATCATCCACCCCTGCTTCTTCGGCTTCGATTTCCGCCTCGGTTTCGACCAGCCGCAGACGGTTTTCCATCTGCAGGGAGTAATCGAACATCGAAAGGCAGCGTTGGCATTCCAGCGTAACGTCGACCCGGGCCCGCAGCGTCATAAAGCACTGCCCCAAGGTGTTCGTTTCGCCGCTAACCGACCAGCTTACAACACGGCCAGTTTGCTCAGGCAGACCCTCAAGCAATCGGGAAAAGCCTGCCAGCGGTGCTTCGCCATGCTGCTCCTGCACCAAACGGGCAAGTTCCCAAGTATCAACCGTTAAAGCTGCCTTGCGCATTACAATTTACCTGAAACCCAAGGCATCAAGTACGAAGAAAACGTAGAATAATAGCTGTTTGGCGGCCTGCCAGTCAATTCATTTAGCCACAACCCTGCCACCATGCGTCTCATTCTAGCCTCAAGTTCGCCTTACCGCCACGACATGCTCAAGCGTCTTGGCCTGCCTTTCACCGCCATTTCCCCAGAAATCGACGAAAGCCCGCAGCCCGGAGAAAGCCCGGTAACCCTGGCTGTACGCCTGTCCCGCGCCAAAGCCGATGCAATTACCGCCCGGCACCCAGAAGCGCTGGTGATCGGCTCCGATCAGGTCGCAAGCTTTGACGGCCAGTGCATCGGCAAGCCCGGCAGCCACGACAACGCCGTAGCGCAACTGCGTATGTTAAGCGGGCGCAGCGTGGAATTCCATAGCGCCCTGTGCTTAAGCAATGGTCATAAAGCCATCACCGAGAACGTTATCACCACCTGCCGCTTTCGCACGCTGGACGATTTAGAAATCCAGAATTACCTGGAACGTGAACGCCCCTATGACACCGCCGGCAGCGCCAAGGCAGAAAGCCTGGGCATTGCCCTGATGGAATCCATGAGCTCCGACGACCCCACTGCCATTATCGGGCTGCCGCTTATTGCCCTTTCTCGCATGTTGCGTAAGTTCGGCATCAACCCGCTGCTAGCCTCTACAGGAGCCTGCTCATGAACCCCGGCACACTGCATTTGATTCCGGTTGGCCTGGGCGACGCCCCGCCTTCTTCCTGGCTGCCCGAAGACGTGCGCCTGCTGGCCGGGCGGCTCGATACCTATATTGCCGAAAACGCCAAAACAGCACGCGCCTTTCTGAAACTCATTGGCACGGCACGCCCCTTGCAGGAAATCACGATTCACACTCTGAGCAAGGATGTCGATGCGCGGCAAATCCGCCAATGGCTGGAACCCCTGCGCCAGGGAGGAGAAATCGGCTTGGTTTCCGAAGCAGGTTGCCCAGCCGTGGCCGACCCCGGAGCACGAGTGGCAGCCATGGCGCACACGTTAGGCCTGCGCGTCGCGCCGTGGGTGGGGCCGTCTTCGCTGTTGCTCGGCCTGATGGCCAGCGGCCTGGACGGGCAGCGCTTCACGTTCCATGGTTACGCCCCGGTCAAGCCCGATGAACGCGCTCAAAGCCTTAAAGCCTGGGAAGCCGCCTCACGGAAACACTCACAAACCCAGCTTTTTATTGAAACGCCTTATCGCAACGACGCCATGTTTCAGAGCCTGCTGCAAACGCTCAAGGGCGACACTCAACTCTGCGTGGCCAGATCCCTGACCACAACAGACGAATGGATACGCACCCACAGCATTGCCGAATGGAAACAAAAGCCCCAACCCGATCTGGCCAAGAAACCCACTTTATTCCTGTTTCTGGCCGCCCGCTGAAGCGGAAACGCCCACGTTGGTGCGCCACCACAACTAGCTGGCTCAGTGGCGCAAGGCTGCCACGTCTGGCTGGCAGCGCAATACTGGCTTGTATCGCCCTGCTGGCCGGCTGTGCGGCGCCCGACGGCAGCACGGCACTGCGCGTTGACCGCAGCATACAAGCCATCAGCCAGAGCAGCCGCGTCTCGTTCGTCGTGCTGCACTATACGGTTGCCAATACACCCCGCTCTCTGGATATTCTGTCGAAGCGCAATGTCAGCAGCCACTACCTGATTACCGACGAAGACCCCCCGCGCATATATCAACTCGTTGATGAAAGCCGCCGCGCCTGGCATGCGGGCCAGAGCGAATGGTATGGCCGCAGCGACTTGAACGCCTCATCCATTGGTGTGGAAATCGTCAACAAGGGCCCGGTGGACGGCGGCTGGCAACCTTATACAGAGAACCAGATTTCAGCGCTGATCACACTGCTGCAAGACATTGTTGCCCGCCACCAGATCCATGCGCGCAACGTGGTCGGCCATAGCGACATTGCTCCACAACGCAAACAAGACCCCGGGCCCGCCTTCCCCTGGAAGCGACTGGCCGACGCCGGCCTGGGCCGCTGGTACGATGAAGCCAAGGCCGCCCGACTGGCAGATCAATATCGGGCGAAAGGCTTGCCGCCGGCGGCGGCCATTCAGGAAAAATTGCGCCATGCGGGCTATGCGGCGCCACATAGCGGAACCCTGGATGCCGAAACACGCCGCGTACTGCGCGCCTTCCAAATGCATTTCCGCCCGGCCCGCCACGACGGTGAGCCCGACGCGGAAACCCTGGCTATTCTTGACGCCCTGCCCTAACCAAGCGCTATCAGCGGCCCGTGTTCAGCCCCTGCTCGCCCGCCATAATATATAGCGGGCTATAAAAAGCGCGGCCAGTACCAGCCCATACAGTACGGGCTCCAGGTAATCGACCTTGCCGCTACGCACCAGCCAGAAGTGCCAGACCGACAACACGGCAATGCCATACACGCTGTAGTGCAGCCGCTGCCAGTTGCGGCCCAAACGCCGCATCCAGCCCCGGGTGGAAGTCACCGCCAGCAGCATCATGGGTATGAAGGCCAGCACCCCCACCCACACAAAAGTACGTTGCAGGATGTCGGCCCACATTTCCGCCAACACGCCGCCGCGTTCCCAGTACGCCCAGCCCAGCACATGAAGGACAGCGTAAAAGAAGCTGAACAGCCCCAGCATGCGCCGCACCGTGACCAAAGCGGGCTGCCCCAGCAACCGCCGCACAGGTGTCACACAAAGCGTGGCCCACAACAGCACCAGCGACCACACACCGGTTGAGCGGATCAGAAACTCCGGCGGATTCACCCCCAGACCATTCGCTCCCAGGGCCAGCCACACCCAGCGGAACACCGGATACAGGCAAAGTAGAAATAACAGCGGCTTAAAACGCCCCACTGTGCGCGCAGACCACTGACGCTGCTTAGAAGTCACGAGCGAGATCCATGCCCGTGTAAAGCGAAGCCACCTGTTCGCCATAACCATTGAACATGCGCGTTTTCACCCGGGGCGCCAGTATATGGTCGCCAATACGCCGTTCCGTGGCCTGACTCCAGCGTGGGTGCCGCACATCGGGGTTTACATTGGCGTAGAAACCATATTCTGTCGGTGCAGCCACCATCCAGCTGCTGCGCGGTTGTTGTTCCACGCAACGGATACGCACAATGGATTTGGCCGATTTGAAGCCATATTTCCAGGGCACGGCCAGGCGCAGAGGCGCGCCGTTCTGGTTGGGCAGCGCCTTGCCGTACAGGCCAAAGACCAACAAGGTGAGCGGATGCATGGCTTCATCCATACGCAGCGCCTCAACATAAGGCCAGTCGATAATCCCGCGTTTCACGCCAGGCATGGCATCGGGTTGCAAGGCCGTTTCAAACGTAATGTATTTGGCATTGCCAGTGGGCTGGACCTGCTTGAGTACTTCCGCCAGCGGATACCCCACCCAGGGGATCACCATGGACCACGCCTCTACACAGCGCAGGCGGTAAACACGTTCTTCCATTGGCGCCAGCCGCCGCAATTGGTCTATATCGAAGGTGCGTGGTTTAAGCACTTCGCCACCCACCTCGACAGTCCAGGGCTCAGTCACCATACGGCCCGCATAACGAAGCGGGTCTTCTTTATCGGTGCCGAACTCGTAGAAATTGTTGTAGCCGGTGATCTCACGCCATGCGTTAGGTTTGTCGACAACGGAAAACGCGCCATTTGGCTGCCCCGGCAATTCGGGTAGATCATCTCCGCCTGTGGCACGAGCCGCCAGCGCGGCAGGCCCCGCTCCTGCCAACACCCCTAAAGCGGCTGCCTGCCCCAACCAGCGACGGCGCGACTGCCAGACCTCGGGCGGGGTAATTTCAGAAGCGGGAATCAGGGGCACACGGAATCTGGACATGCCTGCTCCTTAAAAACAATGCTGCACCGCGCCCGATGTGCGAGCGCGCTACGAACTTAGAGACGCGCCGACAACCAGTTGTGCATTTCCCGGACACTGGACACCATGACAGTGGGTTCGGACATCAACAGTGTACGCTTGCTATGTGCGCCATAGGTGACCGCCATGCTGTCCACCCCTGCGCTGGCCGCCATCTGCACGTCGTGCGTGGTATCACCCACCATCAGCATCTCTTCGGGCTTAAGGTCCAGCCGCTGCATGATGTCGAACAACATGGCCGGATGCGGCTTACCCTTTGACTCGTCAGCACAGCGCGTGCAATCAAAGCGGCTTGTCAGTTGATGCGCTTGCAATACGCGATCCAACCCATGACGCGACTTGCCTGTCGCCACTCCGAGGCGGATATTCTGCTCTTGCAGGTGATCGAACAAGGGCAGAATGCCGTCAAACAAAGCCAATTGCTGATCGAACAGAAAAAAATGATGCCGATAACGTTCGATAAAGAGTGGAATCTGCTCTGGTTGTAAGCCCGGCGCACAACGCTGCAAAGCCTGATCCAACGACAAGCCTATCACCCAGCTGGCCTCTTCTACAGAAGGAACGGGCTGCTCAAGATCGACACAAGCTGCCTGGATGGCCCCCGCAATAGAGGCCGTAGAATCCATCACCGTTCCATCCCAATCGAAAATAACCGCCTTGTACCGCTTCACTTGTTTCGCTCCAGATGATGCAGAATATCAACGCACGCGGGCGGCAACGGTGCTTCCAGCAACAGGTTCTCACCTGTTAGCGGGTGGGGAATTTCCAGTTGCGCCGCGTGCAGGAACATGCGCTTGAACCCCAAGCGCGTGAAATGCTCGCGCACTTCGTCGGAACCGTATTTGTCGTCTCCCACAATGGGAAAACCGCTGGACGCCAAGTGCACCCTGATTTGATGGGTGCGACCGGTACGAAGTTCCGCTTCGACCAGAGTGTAGCGGCCAAAACGCTTCAAGCACGTGACAATGGTGTGGGCAGACTTGCCTTCGGCATCCACCTTGACGCGCCGCTCGCCACCCGCCGTCAGCCATTTGAGCAAAGGCTTGCGAATATGCTGCCTATCGTTCACCCAGTCACCGACAACCAGCGCTTGGTAAATTTTCCGCCCGGCACTTTGCCGGAACATATTGTGCAAGGCCAATAACGCTTTGCGCTGCTTGGCCACAATCAGCAAGCCGGATGTTTCGCGGTCAAGCCGGTGGGCGAGTTCCAGAAAGCGCGCCTGCGGGCGCGCCGCGCGCAGCTGCTCAATCACGCCGAAGGAAACGCCGCTGCCGCCGTGCACCGCCACACCCGCAGGTTTGTCGATCACCACCATGGCGTCGTCTTCGTAGACCACTGGAAAGGCAAAGGGCGGCACTTTACGGGGCTCATCGGCCGCAGGCAGACGCAGAGGCGGAATCCGCAGCATATCGCCTTCAGCCAGGCGATGATCGGCCTGAACCCGCCCTTTATTCACACGTACCTCACCACTGCGGATGGCCTTGTAAATGTGACTTTTTGGAACACCTTTGCAGACTTTGACGAGAAAATTGTCAACTCGCTGACCGGCCGAGTCCGGCCCGATGCTCAACATGCGCACCGACGGGCGCTCTGATTGTGAAGAAGATGTTTTACGCTTGGGGAAAACAGGCATATAATCGCGTCAGCCTATAGAAGCTGAAAAAACGCCGACGTAGAGATGCAAGGGTGCGTCTCCGTTGGGCGAACGGGCTCCATTGTACTGCCACACTTTCAGCTTCTGGGTCATTAGGTCGCCGGGCAGGCCCGTCACATGAAAAGCGGAAGAAAAAGATTCCCGCTACATGGCGAAGAGCTGGTTTCCGCGTGCGGCATTGAATTTCAGCAGGTTTTGTCATCGTATTTTTGCACCAGTCGTACTACCGTACGGCTGCGTTTCCAGTCATTTTTTTTATCGTCAACCACTACAGTGAAATTGACCCCAGTGCTGACTGAACCGCGCATCCGCAACCGGCGGCGCGTCGTGCCATCCTGACAAATCGGGGGGGCGTTGTTCAATCACGTCAAGCCGCCCCCTCCTCCCTCTGAGCATTCAACGCCCCACACCGAGTGACCCGCGGTCGTGCGCCGATTAACGGTGCGCCATGACTACGGAGAATCACCCTCATGAAACGGATGTTGTTCAATGCAACGCATCAAGAAGAACTACGCGTTGCCATTGTCGATGGTCAGAAACTGATCGACCTCGACATAGAATCCGCCGGGCGTGAACAACGCAAAGGCAATATCTACAAAGGCGTCATTACTCGTATCGAACCAGGTCTCGAAGCCTGCTTCGTCAACTACGGTGAAGAACGCCACGGCTTTCTCCCCTTTAAGGAGATCGCCCGCACTTACTTCAAGGAAGGCGTAGATGTCCGCACAGCGCGCATCCAGGACGCCCTCCACGAAGGCCAGGAACTCATCATCCAGGTCGAAAAAGAAGAGCGTGGTAACAAGGGCGCCGCCCTGACCACCTTTATCTCGCTGGCCGGTCGCTATCTGGTGCTGATGCCCAACAACCCGCGCGGCGGTGGTGTATCGCGCCGTGTGGAAGGCGAAGACCGCCAAGAACTGCGTGAGGCCATGGAGCAGCTCAATACCCCCCAGGGAATGAGCATCATTGCCCGCACCGCAGGCATCGGCCGCAGCGTCGAAGAACTGCAATGGGATCTTTCCTACCTGTTGCAACTCTGGAACGCCATTGACGGCGCTGCCCGCGAAAACAAGGCTCCCATTCTTATTTATTTGGAGTCCAGCCTGGTCATCCGGGCCATCCGCGATTACTACTCGCCCGAAATCGGTGAAATCCTCATCGACACCAGCGACATCTTCGAGCAGGCCACCGCCTTTATGAGCGTAGTCATGCCCGACAATGTCCAGCGGGTGAAGTTCTATCACGACGACATCCCGCTGTTCTCGCGCTTCCAGATCGAGCACCAAATCGAAACCGCCTATTCACGCACGGTGCAACTGCCCTCGGGCGGCTCGGTGGTGATCGACCATACCGAAGCGCTGGTGGCCATCGACGTCAACTCGGCTCGTGCCACACGCGGCTCCGATATCGAAGAAACCGCCCTGCGCACCAACCTGGAAGCCGCCGATGAAGTGGCGCGCCAGCTACGCCTGCGAGATCTCGGCGGTCTGATCGTGATCGATTTCATCGATATGGAGGACAACAAGAACCAACGCGCGGTGGAACAGCGCGTTCGCGATGCCCTCCACTTTGACCGCGCTCGCGTCCAGATGGGCAAGATCTCGCGCTTCGGGCTCATGGAACTGTCCCGCCAGCGCCTGCGTCCGGCCCTTAACGAAGGCTCCCACGTCACGTGCCCGCGCTGTACCGGCACGGGTGTGATCCGCGACGCCGAATCCAGTGCTCTGCACGTCCTGCGCCTGCTGCAGGAAGAAGCCATGAAAGAAGGCACCGCCGCCCTGCACGCTCAGGTGCCGGTCGATGTCGCCACTTTCCTGTTGAACGAAAAGCGCAACGACATCTCCAAAATCGAGTCGCGCCTCAAGGTCAACCTGGTGCTCATCCCCAACAAAGCGCTGGAAACTCCGCATCACCACATTGAGCGCCTGCGCCACGATGACCCGCGCCTGGATGACAGCAAATCCAGCTTTGATCTGGTCAGCGAAGCTGAACAGCCCTCTACGTGGGCGCCCGCTCGCGCCCAAGATGCCAAGCCACGCCCAGAAGCATTGGTCAAGAGCATTACTCATGCGCAGCCTGCTCCCGTTCACCAACCTAAAGTTGAAGCACCGCAAGCTGGCACTGCCCAACCCAGCCTGTTCAAGCGTCTGATTGGTTGGTTGACTGGTGGCGACAAACCCGCTCCCGTGGCCGAACCCGTCACCACGCCCCAGGCCGATAGCGCTACCAAGCGCGGCCGTGGAGGCGAACGCGGTCACGGCCAACGCGGCGACCGCAACCGCCGCCGCGAACGCCGTCCTGATGGCGAAGTACGCAAGGAAAGCAATCGCAGCCGCCCGCAGCAGGCTGGCACTGACACCGCTCAGGCAGCTCAGCCCGTAGCGCCGCAGGCACCACAACTCCTGGCTGAAACGGCCGACACAACCACCAGCAATCGTGGTGGCCGCGGGCGCCGTGGCCGGGGTCGCGGGCGTCGCACCGACGAGCACGGCAAGCAACAGCTCGAAAACGACGCTATCGCTCAGAACGAACAGGCTGTCAGCCCACGGGCGGACGCCGACCGTGATGTGGTTTCCACCTCTGCCGCCGCCGGCGTTGTGGTCGCCGACGCAGCCGCAACCACCCGCTCTGGGGCACGCAACGACACCGCCTCCGCAGCACCTGCCGCCCACACAGACGCCTCCATGCAACAGGCGGATGTCAACGCGGCAGACGCCACGGAGTCGCGCCACCCACAAGCCGAAGGCGAGGATGCGGATCAGGCCGAACCCGAACGCAAGCGCCGCCGCCGCCGCAGCCGTCGTGGCCGCCGCAGCGGGGAAAACACCGAAGGCCTGGCGCTAGACGGTAACGCAACACACGAAGATAGCGGCGATATTCCCGCCAGCGAAACGCCTGTTCGTGCCGCACAGGCCGACAGCAACGTGCCCGCGCAAGTCGAAACCCGCGCAAGCTCCGACGCAAGCACTCAGACTGCTCCGGCTGCCGAGGCTGTCAACGACCCAGTGCCCGCCGAGCAACCGGCTCAGGTCGCCACTGCGGCACCCGCCGAAGCTGTTTCTAGCCGCGTTGCCGCTCCTGCCGCAGCTGCTTCCACCAATGCTCATGCTCAGGCCGTCGAGACCGCCGTTGCAACGCCTGCGGCAGAGCCTGTAGAACCCGTTGCAAGCGAACCTGTCGCTGAGCTGCCGGTAACAACCGACACTCCGGCCACAACACAAGTGGAAACCACTGCTCCCGCCGAGGACAGGCGTCCTGCAGAAGCCCCCCAGGCCGTGATCCCCCAGGAACCGGAAGCCCCTGTGGCAAGCCCGGAAGCAGCCGCTCCTGCTGCAGAACCTGTAGCGGAGCCTGTGGAAACGGCTGCAACTGAGCCCGATGCAGAACCTGTCGTGGAATTGGCTGAACAACCTGTAGCTGAATCGGCTGAAGAGCCCATCATCGAGGCGGCTGTAGAGCCAGTCGTTGAAACTACTGCAGAAGCTGCCGTTGAACCCGTAGCTGAACCAGTCGGCCAGGCTACGGTCGCCAAAGCAGAAGTTCTGCCGGAAACAACCGTTGATGAGAAACAGGAACTTGCGGCGGCAGACACAGCCGTCACGCCTGAGTCTTTGAATGGCGTAGCGCCTGCTTCGCAAATAAAAGACAATCTGGAATCGGCGGGTTTGCAGCTCATCGAAACGCGCAATGTTAGCCAGCCCGTTGTTGCAGAAGAGCCGCCGGTTCGTCTGGGCCGCCCGCGCAAACCCCGCGCAGCCGTGGCTAGCGAGCCATTGCAGTTAGTGGAAACTCAGCAGGACTAAACCGCTGATCGGGCAGGCTAGGGAAACCACCCGCCTGCCCGTTTCAATTTTCCGCTTTTTCATATTCAGCACTTCAGTACACAGGCAGAGCGCGGCAACCTGCGCTCTGCCTGCCTAGGCCTGCTGATCTGTCAGGCCCGAAAAGCGCATCAACGTATGTTCGCGTGCCCGAGCATGGTCCACCACCGGCAATGGGTAATCGACCCCCAGGCGCAAGCCACACGCAGCCAGTACCGCAGGCTTCACGGCCGCAGGGAAGTGGATGTGTGCAGTCGGCACCCGCGCCAACTCAGGTAGGTACCGGCGGATAAACTTCCCCTCTGGGTCGAACCGCTCAGATTGTTTAACCGGATTGAAAATACGAAACCAGGGCTGCGCATCACACCCTGTGGACGCCGCCCACTGCCAGCCACCGTTGTTGGCCGCCAGGTCGTAATCGTTCAAATGGCGAGCGAAGAACCGCTCACCACGACGCCAGTCAATACCAAGATCTTTGGTGAGAAAACTCGCCACCACCATGCGCAACCGGTTATGCATGTAGCCAGTCTGCAGAAGCTGCCGCATGGCTGCATCAACAAGCGGGTAACCGGTACGCCCTTCACACCAGGCTTGCCAGAGCTCTGGCGCTTCATCCCAAAGAATCTGATCGTATTCCGGCTTGAATGACTGCTCCACCACTCGCGGGTGATGCCAGAGAATCATAAAGTAGAAGTCCCGCCACGCCAGCTCGGACAGCCATGTTTGAGCGCCGGCGCAGCCTTGGCCCGCCTGCCTTGCGGCTAATGCAGCCACCTCGCGAATGGAAACGGTGCCAAAGCGTAGATGTACCGATAAATACGACACCCCTTTCACGCCGGGGTAATCGCGCGTTTCGTGGTACTTCGCCATGCGGGGCAGAAATTCCTGCAGTAGCAGCCGCCCACCCTGCATACCCGTGGGCAAGCGCAAATCCCGCAGATTGCTGGGTGAAAAACCGATATCAGCCAAGGAGGGCAAACGTTCGCCCGCTGGCGGTGCAGCCAAATGGTGGGCGTAACGCTCCACGAGGTAGGGTTTGAGCTGGAAGGCGTCCAGCTTTTGCAACCACGCTTTCTTATAGGGAGTGAACACACTGTAGGGCTTGCGCTGCTGGGTGAGAACCTCATCGCGCTCCAACAGCACCTGATCCTTGTAATCGCTAAAGCCAATGCCAACCGCTTTCAATGCCTGAGCTACGCCCTGATCGCGTGCAATAGCCTGAGGTTCGTAATCACGGTTGGTTAGCACCTCTTGCACCCCGAGTTCCTGCGCCAGCTGCACAATGCAAGGTTTTGCAGGGCCATGGCGAACGATGAGCCCGCCACCCGCAGCGCCACTAGAGGCCGCCAGCTGCTGCAAACATTGATGCAGTTCCAACACACTGAGGTGGATGAATTCCACTCGCCGATCAGTACGGTCGGGCAAACCATCCAAAATATCGGTGTCGAACACGAACACGCAATAGACGTGCTCGAAGTGGCGCAGCGCATGATAGAGCGCAGCATGGTCGTAACAGCGCAAGTCGCGACGCATCCATACAAGGGCTTTTTTTCTCATAAGAGCGGCATCCTCATCACACACACACCTGGCACGCCACACAAAAAGGGCGGGGTTTGATCAACAATACCCCGCCCTTCAATGCTTTACACGCCTGTAGGCAGCAAGCCCTCTATTAGGCAAAAACCAGGAAGCGTTCGTCGTCGTTCATAAACGCTTTCTCGCCAAACGGCGCCTCGTTCGAGCCGAAGGGCATTTGCGCCCGCAGCGTCCAGCTGGGTGAAATCCCCCACTCTGCAGCAGCTGCGGCATCGGGCAGCGGGTTGTAATGCTGCAGGCTGGCGCCAATATCGGCGTTGGCCAGTGCAGTCCAGACGGCAAACTGAGCGATGCCGGAAGCTTGTTCTGACCAGACCGGGAAGTTCTCTGCATAAGCAGGGAATTTTTCCTGCAAACCTTTAACGACGTTCTGATCTTCATAGAACAGCACGGTGCCTGCTCCGGCGGCAAAGCCGTCGATCTTTTTGCTGGTCGGCTCAAAATTCTCGGCAGGAACAATTTTTCTCAATTCAGCCTTCACGATCTCCCAGAATTTTTCGCTCTGTGCGCCCCACAGAATCACAGCGCGTGAACTCTGCGAGTTAAACGAGGAGGGACTGATCTTCACGGCCTGCTGAATCAGGGCAGTGACCTCATCTCGACTTAGAGACAAGTTCTTGCCCAAAGCGTATTGAGTGCGGCGCTTGGAAGCGGCTTCGAGAAATGCATTACTGCTCACTGCATCATCCTTCTTTAAGAAATGGGTTAATAGGGTCGAAAGCGGGTGAAGGTCGCCCACGAACCATCCTGGGAAAAGCATCCCATCAGGCAGGTTAGCGAGTAAATGTGACGATTCACATACCGACAACTGGGCCGGATGCTCAACCGCCTTCAGACAAAGCAGCAATGCCCGCCGACAGCGCAGCGGGCATTGCGGGGAAAAGCCTCAGGCCTTAACTAAGCTTGTACGACTTCGTCGGGCTGACGCATCAGCAAGGCAAGCAACTGGGCCAGTTCGCGACGCATTTCACGGCGGTCCACCACCATGTCTACAGCGCCTTTTTCCAGCAGGAACTCAGCCCGCTGGAAACCTTCCGGGAGTTTCTCACGCACGGTTTGTTCAATCACGCGCGGCCCTGCAAAGCCGATCAAGGCCTTGGGTTCGGCAATGACGACATCACCCATGAAGGCGAAACTGGCCGACACACCGCCCATGGTCGGGTCGGTGAGTATGCTGATAAACGGTAGGCGTTCAGCAGACAAGCGGGTCAGCATGGCATTGGTCTTGGCCATCTGCATCAGGGAAAACAGGCTTTCCTGCATGCGGGCGCCGCCCGAAGCCGCCACACAGACAAAAGGCGTGCGGTTATCAATGGCCGCCTGCACACCCCGACAGAAACGTTCGCCAACTACAGAGCCCATGGAGCCGCCCATGAACTCGAACTCAAAACATGCCAGCACCACCGGCACCGCATGAACCGCTCCGCTCATTACAACCATGGCTTCGCTTTCGCCCGTCAGCTTCACGGCTTCGGTGACGCGGTCGGGGTATTTGCGACTGTCACGGAACTTGAGGGGGTCCATGGCGCGCGTGTTCTGGCCGATCTCGACACGGCCTTCGGCGTCCAGCAACGCATCAATTCGTGCGCGGGCATTGATGCGCATATGATGGCTGCAATTAGGGCAGACATTCAGTGTCGCCTTCAGATCTTCTTTGTAGAGGACGGATTCGCACTCCCGGCACTTGACCCAGAGACCTTCCGGCACTCGTTTATTGGCCCCGCTTTCAGCACCGTTATTACGGTTGATCCGTGGGGGCAGGATCTTGTCTATCCAACTCATTGTTCTTTCCCGAATATTCCCGGCTGTGCCGGATAGTTTGCAGCACCAGCGCGGGCGTTAGCCCAGCACCGCCCGGATTCCAGCGAGCCAATCAGCCGCCGCCTTGATGGCGCGAGCGTCGCTTTCCTGAGCAGACAGCCCTTCAGCCTGTGCAGCCTGCACCGCCTCTTCCATGGTTTCGATGATTTTGCTGCCGATGACTACCGCATCGGCGCATTCCGACACCTTTTTAGCGCTTTCCGGATCGCGAATGCCAAACCCCACCCCAACGGGTATCTTCACATGTTGACGAATGATACTCAGCCTGCGAGCGACATCGTCGGTATCCAGATTTCCTGCGCCCGTCACGCCCTTGAGCGACACATAATACACATAGCCGCGAGCCACTTTGGCCACGGCCTGCATGCGCGCGTCGGTAGAGGTCGGCGCCAGCAAGAATATGGGATCAATGCTGGCTTCATCCAGCATGGCGGCGAATTCAGCGATTTCCTCGGGCGGATAATCCACCACCAGAATACCGTCCAGGCCGACTTCCTTAGCGGCATCGACAAAAGCCTGCTGCCCCATGCGCTCAATGGGGTTGGCATAACCCATAAACACGACCGGCGTGGTGGTGTCGTTGCGGCGGAACTCAGCCACCATTTCCAAAACATGACGCAGCGTAGTGCCCCGGGCAATCGCCCTTTCGGCAGCACGCTGAATCACAGGGCCGTCGGCCATTGGGTCGGAAAACGGTATGCCAAGTTCGATGATATCGGCACCCGCCTTGACCAGCTCGTGCATCAGCTTGGGCGTGGCATCGAGGGAAGGATCGCCGGCAGTCACATAGGGAACCAGGGCCGTGCGGCCCGCCAAACGGGTGAAGGCGGCCTGCAGGCGCTCATTAGAAGCATTCATTGCGTTAGACCTTCCTTTACAACTGGATGCCGCCGTACTCGGCGACGGTGTGCATGTCCTTGTCGCCACGCCCGGACAGATTAACCAGAATGATTTTGTCACGCCCCAGCGACGGCGCCATCTTTACCGCCTGCGCAATAGCATGAGCGGATTCCAGCGCCGGCATAATGCCTTCAAAGCGGCAGCAATCGTGGAAAGCCTGGATGGCTTCTTCGTCGGTAATACCGGCGTAAGTAGCACGGCCGCAATCTTTCAACCAGGCGTGCTCGGGCCCCACGCCCGGGTAGTCCAGCCCGGCTGAGACGGAATGCGTTTCGATGATCTGGCCGTCTTCGTTCTGCATGACGTAAGTGCGATTACCATGCAACACCCCCACGGCGCCGGCATTCAAGGGTGCGGCATGCGCGCCTGAGTCCAGCCCACGGCCCGCCGCCTCGACCCCAACCAACTGCACATTGGGATGATCGATATAGGGGTAGAAGATACCCATGGCGTTCGAGCCGCCACCCACTGCCGCCACGATGTAATCCGGCTGGCCGCCGGCATCCGCCGGCATTTGTTCGAGGCATTCTGTACCAATGATGGACTGAAAATCTCGGACCATCATGGGATAAGGGTGCGGCCCTGCCACCGTGCCAATGATGTAAAACGTGTTTTCTACGTTGGTAACCCAATCGCGCATAGCTTCGTTGAGGGCGTCTTTCAGGGTGCGGGAACCAGATTCCACCGGCACAACCGTCGCGCCCAGCAGCTTCATGCGATAAACGTTGGAGGCTTGGCGGCGAACATCTTCGCTGCCCATGTAAACCACGCATTCCAGGCCGTAGCGGGCCGCCACGGTGGCGGTAGCCACACCATGCTGACCGGCGCCGGTTTCAGCAATAATGCGCTGTTTGCCCAAGCGCTTTGCCAGCAGAATCTGCCCAATGCAGTTGTTGACCTTGTGTGCGCCTGTGTGATTGAGATCTTCACGCTTGAACCAGATTTGCGCACCGCCGAGTTGTTCCGACCAGCGCTTGGCGTGGTAAACCGGGCTGGGGCGACCCACGAAGTGCTTGAGCTCGTAGTGAAATTCTTTGAGGAATTCGGGGTCGTTGCGATAACGCTCGTAGGCGTCCTTAAGTTCATCAAGCGCATGGACCAGCGTTTCGGCGACAAAAGACCCGCCGAAACGGCCGAAGTGCCCGTCGCTATCTGGTAGGGTGTAGGGTTCCAATTTTGTACTCTCTCGTTGCACGGCGCAAACCGCCGCGTATCACGGCACGCACGATAATCCGCCATTTTAACAGCCTCGGTGAATCTCTGAGCAAGCGGCAGGCGCGCGCCACGGCCAGCCGGCCCGGCTGCTGCAAATGAAGGCCCGTTGGCGCACCCGCCACTTTATATGCGAACCGCCTCCACACCAGTCAGCTCATTCAGAGCGGTCAGAATGCGTGAGATCTGCGCACCGCTTTGCACCTCGATGGTAAACACCATGTGAGCCAGAGAGCGTCTGCTCTGGGTATTGACGCTCACCACATTCAGGCGCAACTTGGCGAAAACCTCGGAAAGGTCGCGCAGCAGGTTGGGCCGTTCCTGCGCATGAATGCTGATATCGACCGGATACAGAGCATCTCCCGTGTCGCCCCACTCAACCTCAATGATGCGCTCCGGCTGGCGCTGTACCAGAGCAGCATAGGAGGGGCAATCGCTGCGGTGAATGGACACGCCGCGACCACGCGTCACAAACCCGCCGATGGAATCGGGCGGAGCGGGCCGGCAGCAGCGGGCCAATTGCGTGAGCAAGGCATCCACCCCGACTACCAGCACGCCACTTTTATTGCTGGCCGACGCGCTGCGGGCACCCTGAAGCTGAATCCGGCCCGCGTCCTCTTGCTCTTGCTGCTCGTCGCGCTCTTTTTGCCCGCTGAGCAGGTAATCAATTTGGCGCAGGCTGAACTCTTCCTTGGCCACTGCCACGTAAAGGTCGTCGGTACGGCTGAAACCCAGTTGCTGGGCCAACTGTTCCATGCTGACGGCGGTACGCCCCAAGCGCTGCAACTCTTTTTCAACCAGAGCTTGGCCCTGCCCGATACGTTGCTGCAATTCAATGGCGTTGAACCAGGCCCGCACCTTGGAGCGTGCACGCGGGCTAGCCAGAAAACCCAGTTGGGTGTTCAGCCAATCGCGCGATGGCCCGCCTGATTTGGTGGTGATAATTTCAACAATCTGACCCGTTTGCAACGGCGTGGAAAGCGGCACCATTTGGCCATCGACCTTGGCACCCCGGCAACGGTGGCCGAGGTCGGTATGCAAGTGATACGCGAAATCCACCGGCGTAGCGCCCACAGGCAGCTCAATAACGCGCGCCTGCGGCGTCATCACATAAATGCGCCCATCGTCCGGCGCAGCCTGCGACGGTTCGCTCTGGCCCTCGGGCGGCTCTCCGTCCCAGGCGAGCAACTGCCGCATCCAGCCCAGTTTTTGGTCATACCCAGATGTCGCGGCAGCCTGCCCTCCTTTGGTTCCGGCTTCTTTGTAAAGCCAGTGCGCCGCCATGCCGTACTCGGCAAAGCGATGCATTTCCTCGGTGCGAATCTGAATCTCGAATGCACGCCCTTCTTCATCAAGCACGACAGTGTGCAAAGAACGATAGCCGTTGGGCTTGGGCCGGGAAATATAATCGTCGAACTCATCAGCTACCGGCACCCAAATGGAATGCACCAAAGCCAGAGTGCCGTAGCAACTGCGTTCATCGGCCACGATGACACGCAAAGCCCGTAGATCGAAAAGCTCGTGGAACTCCAGACGCTTCATGCGCATTTTGTTCCAGATGCTGTAAATATGCTTGGGCCGCCCATAGACCTTGGCTTCGATTCCGGCTTCCGCCAGCACCTGCTGCAGGCGCTTGACGGCGGTTTCTATCAATTCTTCGCGCTCAACGCGCTTGGCCTCAAGCTGTTTGGCGATTGAACGATAGGTGTCAGGCTGGGTGAAACGAAAGGCAAGGTCTTCCATTTCCCACTTCAGCTGCCAGATGCCCAGCCGGTTGGCCAACGGCGTGTAAAGCTCCATGGTTTCACGCGCCAGTTCTACGGGATAAGGCGTTTTACTGGCGGCATGCCAGCGCAGCGACTGCAGCCGTGAAGCCAGGCGCATCACCACAATACGCAAATCGGCCGCCATGGCCAGCAACATCTTGCGCCGCATTTCCTTTTGGTCCTGGCCATGCGGGCCTTGTTCCGGCGCGGCGGTGCCGGCGAAATACCCCAGCCGCAGTAAACTGCGTGCGCCTTGCAGCAAGGTAACGACTGAAGGGCCGAACAACTTGCGTACACGCTCGATATCCGCCTGTGCCTGACTGCCTTCGCCGGCAGGCAGCATGGTCAGGATGGCGGCCGCCCGAGCCTGTGCATCGGCGCCGATCTCAGCCAGAATGGCCGCCACACCCGCAGCATGAACCGCCAATGGCTCGCCGGTATCGGCATAACGACCGCTAAGGCCTTCCTCGCCCCACTGTGCCGCATCGCTCACAAGCTTGCGGCCTGCGTCGTCCAGGTTTTTCTCGACGCGTTGGCGCCAAGCCGCGTCGAAAGGCGATGCTTCGGTAAGAGGAATGGATTGCTTCATTGTGGCTGCGGGAACGGACCTGAAAAAACACTGCCCAGCGGGCAAGCCCCTATACTAACGTTACCTTTGCCTCATTGGGGAGCATAACCTTATTCCCATGACAAATACGAACCCTGAACAACATCTGCTGATAGTCTGGCATTCTCGCACCGGTGCCGCGCGACAACTGGCCCAAGCAGCCTTAGAAGGCGCTCAGGCAGTATTGCAGGAGCTGGAAGCCTCTGATCGTGTGGGAATCGTCCTGCGCACAGCCCAGGACACCACAGAAGACGATCTTCTGAACGCCGCCGCCTATCTATTCTGCGCCCCAGAGAATCTTGCGTCACTAAGCGGCGCCATGAAAGAATGCTTTGACAGGAATTATTACGGCGTGCTTGACCGCATTAGCGGCCGCCCTTACGCATTGGCTATCTCAGCGGGCAGCGATGGCAGCGGCGCGGTGCGCCAAGCCGAGCGCATCTGCACGGGGTGGCGTTTGCGTGCTGTAGCGCCCGCCTATATCGCCAACACCGATGCCCAAACGCCCGAGGCCATCCTGGCGGAGAAAAAGCTGACCGACAGCCAGCTTGAACCCGCCCGTACTCTGGGCGGAACGTTGGCGGCCTTGATAGCCTGAAGCGCCCCCACAGCCGCCCAGCGAAAGCGAATAAGATCAAGCCGCCAAAATCAGACTGGCGGCAATTGGAACACTTGGCGCAGATAAGCTAGGTAGGCCGGGTCTTCGCACATGGTCTTTTCCGGTGTGTCAGACACTTTCGCCACCGGCTGGCCATTGCACCGTATCATTTTCATGACGATTTGCAGGGGCTCATGCCCCAGGTCATTAGTAAGATTTGTGCCAATGCCAAATGAAATACGGCAGCGCCCGGCGAAATAACGCGCCAATTCAATAGCCCGCGGTATGGTCAGGGCATCGGAAAACACCAAGGTCTTGGTACGCGGGTCAGTGCGGTTGGCGGCAAAGTGCGCCAGCACACGGTCGCCCCAGACGAACGGGTCGCCGGAATCGTGGCGCGCGCCATCGAACAATTTGCAGAAATACATATCGAAGTCGCGCAGAAAGGCATCAAGCCCATAGGTATCGGATAGTGCAATACCGAGGTCTCCCCGGTATTCGCGTGCCCAGACTTCCAAGCCATACACCTGAGAGTCACGCAGGCGGGGGCCCAGCGCCTGACAAGCCTGCAAGTATTCGTGAGCCATGGTGCCCAAAGGGGTCACCCCGTGCTGCATCGCCATCCACACATTGCTGGTGCCGGCGAAATGCTCACCCATTTGCGCCTTCATGGTGCGCACCACTTCGTCGTGCCAGCGCTTCGAAAAACGCCTGCGGGTGCCGTATTCGGCCACCCGAAAATCGGCCAGCGTCGGGTCGCTGGTAACCAAGGCCATTTTCTCTTGCAAACGCCGCCGCCCTTCCTCCCAGTTCGGATCTTTTTTTACGTTGCGGAAATAGACCTCATTGACAATCGCCAGCACAGGGATCTCGAACAATATCGTATGCAGCCAAGGCCCTTTCACTGAAATGGCAATCTCGCCTTCCTTTTCGCCCTCCGACACATGGATGGAGCGTTCGGGCAGATGAAACAGTTCGAGGAAATCGACGAAATCGCTCTTAATGAAACGCAGGCTGCGCAAATACGCCAGCTCTTCATCGGTGAAACGCAAGCTGCACAAATGGCGGATTTCCTCGCGGATTTCATCCAGATAGGGCCGCAGATTCACATTCGGCGTACGACACTTGTAGCGGTATTCCACCTGCGCCGCTGGAAAATGGTGCAGCACCACCTGCATCATGGTGAATTTGTAGAGATCGGTGTCCAGCAGGGAAGTGATGACCATTGATTTCGGCGAGTATGAATATACGGAAGCGCCCGCGGCGCCCGTAGCGGCGGGCTCTTATTAAAAAGGCAAAAAAGTACCATAGCACAGACCCCGGACAGTCGCCGCCCAGCTATTTTTCCAAGGCGGCCACGCCGCAGATGAACGCATAAAAACAGGGAACCAGACTGCTTATATGGTTGTTCCAGGGCAACATTTCAGGATTAGGTAAAATCCCGTAATTGATCTTGGAGCACCACAATGACTCATGTCGTTACTGAAAACTGTATTAAGTGCAAATACACGGACTGCGTAGACGTCTGTCCGGTGGACTGTTTCCGGGAAGGCCCCAACTTCCTGGTCATCGACCCTGACGAATGCATTGATTGCGCGGTCTGTGTTCCCGAATGCCCCGCCAACGCCATTTTCGCTGAAGAAGATGTACCAAAGGATCAGGTTCCGTATATCGAACTGAACGCTGAACTGTCCCCCGTGTTCGAGATGATCAACCGGTCTAAAGGCCCCTTGCCCGATGCCGACGAATGGAACGGCAAGCCGAATAAACGTCAATATTTGGAAACTTGAAGCGCATCAGCCCTTGAAACACAGGAAAACCCCTATTCCTGTCATCCCTTGTTAAGTTCACGCTGGCAGCATGTCGCTATCAAAGCTGTACTTTATTGACTGCGCGTACGTCTGGCTCGCAACTACACAGGACGGGAATAACAAAAAATGCTGTATGACCTTCACGAGCTCCAACGAGCCTTTTTGAACCCGCTTTCGCGGTTCACCGATTCCAGTTCGCTGGTGTTTTCACATCCTTACAGCCCTTTGGCCTACACGCCGGTGTCGCGGCATATTGCCGCCACCTATGAGCTGGTGCACCGGCTGGGCAAGGTTTACGAAAAACCGGCGTGGCAACTTGAGCACACCCTCATTGACGGCCAAAAGGCCGCCGTGACGGTAAACAACGTTTACTCAAAGCCTTTCTGTAACCTCGTTCATTTCCAGCGTGAGCTGCCGCCCTCTCGGCCATCCGACCCGCGTGTGCTGCTCGTCGCACCCATGTCCGGCCACCATGCCACGCTGCTGCGCGATACGGTGCGCGCCCTGCTCCCCAATCACGACATCTATGTCACCGATTGGGTCGACGCCCGCATGGTTCCGCAGTCTGAAGGGCCGTTCCATCTGAACGATTACGTTCATTACGTGCAGGATTTCCTGCGCTGGCTGGGCCCGGAAACGCATGTCATTTCCGTCTGTCAGCCCACTGTGCCCGTTATGGCGGCCATTTCTCTTATGGCCGCCGACAACGAGCCCTGTCAGCCCCTGAGCATGGTAATGATGGGCGGGCCGCTTGATACCCGAGAATCCCCCACCCAGGTCAACCGGCTGGCCACTACCAAACCGTATTCCTGGTTTGAAGACACCGTCATCCATCGTGTTCCGCCCCGCTATCCGGGCGCGGGGCGACGTGTCTACCCCGGCTTTCTGCAGCATGCGGGTTTTGTCGCCATGAACCCCGACCGGCACATGAAGTCGCATTACGACTTCTACCTCGACCTGCTGCAAGGCAGCGATAACGATGCCGAAGCTCATCGCCGTTTCTACGACGAATACAATGCAGTGGTCGATTTGCCCGCAGAGTTCTATCTGGATACCATCGTCACCGTATTCCAGGAATACCGACTGCCGCTTAAAACATGGGAAATCGATGGTCGCATCGTCGACCCGGCAGCCATATCCAAGCCAGCCCTTTTCACCATCGAAGGCGAGCTCGACGATATTTCCGGCCCCGGCCAGACTCGCGCCGCGCTTGATATGTGCAGCAATATTCCCGCCGCACGCAAGCAGCATTACACTGCCAAGGGCGCAGGCCATTACGGTATTTTTTCAGGGCGTCGCTGGCGCCAGACCATTTGCCCGAAAATCGCCGAATTCATCCGCCAGGCGCAGGTGTCCAGTTCGTAATGCGAAACGCAGGTCGCAAGCAACACAAAACGGGGGCATGCCCCCGTTTTTTTAAGCAGGCTCTGATCTTATCGGGCGGGAATCGGGCACAGCAATGATTTATTCCGAGATTTTTTGATGTCCGCTTCTTCACCTCTTGCCGACCGTATTGACGCCCTGCTGCCGCAAACTCAATGCACCAAGTGCGGCTACGAAGGCTGCCGCCCTTACGCCCAAGCCATGGCTGATGGCAAGGCACCCATCAACCGCTGCCCGCCGGGGGGTGTCGCGGGAATGCAAGCCTTGGCCGACCTGCTGGGGCAAGCGCCCCAGGCGCTGGACCCTACCTGTGGGCATTCACCCGATGCCTTGCACGTGGCAGTCATCGACGAAGCGCATTGCATTGGTTGCACGCTGTGCATTCAGGCCTGCCCGGTTGACGCCATTGTGGGCGCTAACAAGCTCATGCACACCGTCGTACCCGACCTGTGCACCGGCTGTGAACTATGCGTGGCCCCTTGCCCAGTCGATTGCATTGAAATGGTACCCGCAGGGCGAGATTGGACACGCACCGATGCCAATGCCGCGCGCCTGCGCCATCAAGGCCGGCGGCGCCGCCTGGAAAGCCAGCACAATGAACCCGCCGGGCCGACAGCCCGCACCTTGTCAAACAAGGCGCCCCTGGCTTCTCTGCCCGCCAATGAACCCGACAAAAAGAAACTGATTGCCGACGTGCTGGCCAAAGCACGTGCGCGCCGACACACCTCATGAACGCCGCCAAACGCACTGAAATTTTCCAACGCCTGCAAGCCGCCAACCCCAATCCCACCACAGAACTGGAATACGAAACCACCTTCCAGTTGTTAATTGCGGTGATTCTCTCTGCCCAGGCGACCGACGTATCCGTGAACCTGGCGACACGCAAGTTCTTTCCGCAACACGGCACCCCGGAAGGCATACTGTCGTTGGGCGAGGAAGGCCTGACGGAATACATCAAGACCATCGGCCTGTTTCGTACCAAGGCGCGCAATGTCATCGCCACCTGCCGCATGCTGCTGGAACTGCATGGCGGTGAAGTGCCTAACGACCGCGCCGCCCTTGAAGCCCTCCCCGGCGTGGGGCGTAAAACCGCCAATGTGGTACTGAATACCGCTTTCGGCCAACCCACTATTGCCGTGGATACCCATATATTTCGCGTCGCCAACCGCACCGGAATCGCCAAAGGGAAAAACGTGCTGGAAGTTGAGCGGCGGCTGGAGCGCCTGATTCCCAAACCTTTCCTGCAGGATGCCCATCACTGGCTGATTCTGCATGGCCGCTATGTATGTGTCGCACGCAAGCCAAAGTGCCCGCAATGCGGCATTTCCGACCTCTGCGAGTACAAATCCAAGACCCCCGCCACAAGCTAGGAATTTCCCTGAGGGGGTTTACCAGAAACCTATGAAAAACCCGCATAGCGGCGGCTTTCGTCTCCTTTCATACTGCACATAACTTGAAGATGTAACCACAATGCGTCCATGAGGCAGTGAATGGCTGATCACATACTCGAGACAAGAAATCTCGTGAAGGAATTCCGCGGCTTTGTCGCCGTGAACGATGTCAATTTGAAAGTCTGCCGCGGCACCATCCATGCCCTCATCGGACCAAACGGTGCAGGCAAAACCACCTGCTTCAATCTGCTCACCAAATTTCTCACCCCCACTGCCGGCAGCATATTCTTCAATGGCGTTGAGATAACCCACGAAGCCCCCGCCGATATCGCGCGGCGCGGCATAATCCGCTCTTTCCAAATCTCGGCCGTCTTTCCACAACTGACCGTTCTGGAAAACGTACGTATCGGCCTGCAGCGTGGCACTGGCATCTCCTTTCATTTCTGGCGCAGCGACAAAATCCTCAACCAGTTAAATGACCGTGCCATGGAATTGCTCGAAGAAGTCGATCTCGAAGACTTCGCCGACGAAACCACCATCAATCTTCCGTATGGCCGTAAGCGAGCCTTGGAAATCGCCACGACACTGGCGATGGAACCTGAACTCATGCTGCTGGACGAACCCACTCAAGGCATGGGGCACGAAGATGTCAGCCGAGTCACGCAATTGATCAAGAAAGTCAGCGAAGGCCGCACGATTCTCATGGTCGAACACAATATGAACGTGGTTTCGCAGATCGCCGACACTATCACCGTGCTCTCGCGCGGCGCCATTCTCGCGGAAGGCAGCTACGCGGAGGTGTCCAGCAACCCAGCCGTCATGGAAGCCTATATGGGCACAACCAGCGGCGAACTCCAAGGAGCCCACCAATGAGCACTCCCGCACTGGAAGTCCGTGATCTTCACGCTTGGTACGGAGAGTCGCATGTCCTGCATGGCATGAACTTCAGCGTCAACCAGGGCGAGGTTGTCACTTTGCTGGGCCGCAACGGTTCGGGCCGTACCACCACATTACGGGCCATACTGGGCCTGACCGGCTCACGCAAAGGTTCGGTGCGCATTCAAGGCACCGAGGCCATCGGCTTGGCCACCCACCGTATCGCCCATTTGGGCGTGGGTTATTGCCCGGAGGAACGCGGCATCTTCGCCAGCCTTTCTTGCGAAGAAAACCTGTTGCTGCCACCGTCAATCGGCACACTGGGCGGCGGCATGTCGCTGGCTGAAATCTACGACATGTTCCCCAACCTGTACGAACGCCGCCACTCGCCGGGAACCCGTCTTTCAGGGGGCGAGCAGCAGATGCTGGCCGTCGCCCGCATTCTGCGCACAGGTGCCAATCTGCTGCTGTTAGACGAAATCTCCGAAGGTCTTGCGCCGGTTATCGTCCAGGCGCTGGCCCGAATGATCACCATGCTCAAAGCTAAGGGCTATACCATCGTGATGGTCGAACAAAACTTCCGTTTCGCTGCACCACTGGCCGATCGCTTCTATGTGGTCGAACACGGCCAGATCGTCGAACAGTTGGAAGCCTCCGAACTTGAAGAAAAGCAAGAGAAGCTCAATACCTTGCTCGGGGTCTGATCGCCCGGGCTTACATAAAGAACAACCAACAACGATTTGAAGTCACGCCGGCGATCCCGGTATCACCAAGGAGACAGATCGATGAAGCTTCGCACCCTCCCCGCCATCTTGGCCGTGGCCGGTTTCGGCGCCATGGCCCCTCTACATGCAGCAGGTATTTCCGATGACGTCATTCGTATCGGTTTCATTACCGATATGTCGGGCGTTTATTCCGACCTCGATGGTCCGGCAGGTGGCGAGTCCATCAGAATGGCCATTGAAGACATGGGAGGAGAAATCAACGGCAAGAAAATCGAGTTATTGGTTGCCGACCACCAGAACAAGGCCGACATCGCCTCGGCGCGCGCACGCGAATGGTTCGACGAACAAAAGCTGGATCTCCTGATTGGTGGCACCAACTCTAGCACCTCGCTAGCCATGGCCGGTGTCGCGGCAGAAAAACAAAAGCCCTTTATCGCCATTGGTGCGGGCGCATCCGACCTCACCAACGCCCACTGTACGCCTTACACCATTCACTATGCCTACGACACGACTGCACTGGCTCGCGGCACAGGTTCAGCCGTGGTCAATGCGGGAGGCAAGGATTGGTTCTTCCTGACCGCCGACTACGCCTTCGGCCATGCGCTTGAGCGCGACACCGCAGCCGTC
Organism: Achromobacter sp. F4_2707; assembly: GCF_047501535.1. NCBI lineage: Bacteria > Pseudomonadati > Pseudomonadota > Betaproteobacteria > Burkholderiales > Alcaligenaceae > Achromobacter > Achromobacter sp. F4_2707. Next base: position 136,126 of record NZ_JAZDRJ010000006.1, on the reverse strand, counting down.
GTCAAGGCTTCCGGTGGCAAGGTACTGGGCAATGTACGTGCGCCGCTGAGTACCACCGACTTCTCTTCCTTCATGCTACAGGCGCAATCATCGGGCGCCAAAATTCTTGGGCTAGCCAACGCAGGCGGCGACTTCATCAACTCGGTAAAGGCTGCCAAGGAATTCGGCGTTACACCCAACATCAACCTGGCTGGCATGCTGGTGTTCATTAACGACGTCCACGCGCTGGGCCTGGATGCCACCCAGGGCATGTATCTGACATCCGGCTGGTACTGGGATCTCGACGACGACTCCCGCAAATGGGCCGAACGCTTCTACGAGAAACATAAACGCATGCCTTCCTTCGTTCAGGCAGCCGACTACTCTTCGGCTCTGTTCTACCTGAAGGGCGTGAAGGAAACCGGCACCGACGACGGCACCGAAATGATGAAGTGGATGAAGTCCAACAAGATCGACGACTTCTTCGGTAAAGGCGGTTATGTACGGGAAGACGGGCGCATGATTCACGAAATGTATCTCATGCAAGTCAAGAAACCCTCAGAATCCACACGCGACTGGGATTACTACAACGTTGTCGAGCGCCTGCCTGGCGAGAAAGTCTACGGCACCCTTGAAGAGTCCACCTGCAAGCTGGTGAAGAAGTAAACGCCTGAGCAAACACGCGCCCCACATTACTTTTTTGCGCACGGGGCGCGTGTTTTTGCACATGCCATCCGCATCATCATGGATCACCAACTGATATGACTGACCTCTTCGGCATTCCCATCCAGGCACTGCTCGGCCAAGTGCTGCTAGGCCTGGTCAACGGCTCGTTTTACGCAGTGCTGTCTTTGGGCCTGGCGGTAATCTTCGGCCTGTTGAACATCATTAATTTCGCCCATGGCGCCCTCTATATGTTGGGGGCATTTGTCGCCTGGATGGGCCTGGCCTACTTGGGCCTGAATTACTGGGTGATGCTGATCGTCGCACCCCTGGTAGTCGGCGCATTCGGCATCCTTCTTGAAAGAACGCTGATCCGCCATCTTTATAAGCTCGACCATCTCTACGGCTTGCTGCTGACTTTCGGCATCACCCTGCTGCTTGAGGGCATCTTTCGCAGCTTCTACGGCGTATCGGGCCAACCCTACAGCACACCTGCCGTGTTACAGGGCGGCGTAAACCTGGGTTTCATGTATCTGCCGATTTACCGTGCCTGGGTGGTGGTGGCCTCCATCGTCGTGTGCTTGGCAACTTGGTTCATCATAGAAAAAACCCGTCTTGGCGCCTTGCTGCGAGCCGGCACCGAAAACCCCAAGCTGGTGGAAGCCTTCGGTGTCAACGTCCCGCTAATGGTGACGCTCACCTACGGCTTTGGCGTCGCACTGGCTGGTTTTGCGGGCGTTCTTGCCGCCCCCATCATGCAGGTTTCGCCTCTTATGGGCTCCAACCTCATTATCGTGGTGTTTGCTGTGGTTGTTATCGGCGGCATGGGTTCCATCATGGGCTCCATTGTCACCGGTCTGGGCCTGGGCATTATCGAAGGGCTCACCAAGGTTTTCTGGCCTGAAGCCTCGAACACCGTGGTCTTCATCATCATGGTCATCGTCCTTCTGCTGCGCCCCGCAGGCCTTTTCGGGAAAGAAAAATGAACCGTCAGTTGGCAAGCTATCTTGTTCTGGTCATCATCATCGCGCTGCTGCCGGCCATGGGCGCCTACCCGATCTTCATCATGAAGATCATGTGTTATGCCCTATTCGCCTGCGCCTTCAACCTGCTGCTGGCCTATACAGGCCTGCTGTCCTTCGGCCATGCAGCATTCCTGGGCGGAGCGGCCTACGCTACCGGCCATGCGCTAACCGTTTGGGGTTTTCCCACGCTGCTGGGCCTGTTGTTCGGCACCGCAGTGGCCGCCGTGCTAGGCCTTATCATGGGCGCCCTGGCTATCCGCCGCAGCGGCATCTATTTCGCCATGATCACACTGGCCATGGCGCAGATGATTTTCTTCTACTTTCTACAAGCGCCTTTTACATTTGGCGAAGACGGCTTGCAAGGCATTCCGCGCGGCAGCATCTTCGGCATCGACCTGCGCGACGACCTCAACCTTTACTACCTGGTCTTGGTCATCTTCATCCTAGGCTTCCTAGTGTGCTGGCGTACGGTGAACTCGCCGTTCGGGCAGGTGCTCAAGGCCCTGCGCGAAAACGAAGCCCGCACCATCTCGCTGGGCTATGACGTCGCCCGCTTCAAGCTGTTAGTGTTCGTACTTTCGGCCACGCTGGCGGGTCTGGCAGGCGCCACAAAATCGCTGGTCTTTGTATCCGCCACACTATCTGACGCCACTTGGCAGATGTCCGGCTTGGTCATACTCATGACGCTTATCGGCGGCCTGGGTACCTTTCTCGGCCCGGTACTGGGTGCGCTCATCGTGGTCGTACTAGAAAACAAGGTGGGCGAATTCGGCCGGGCCCTGGCTCAATGGACAGGCATCGAATGGTTCCAGGTACTTGGGGAATCCGTCACCATGGTGATCGGCCTGATCTTCATTGTCTGCGTCATGGCCTTCCGCCGTGGCATCATCGGCGAAATTCTGCACCGCTGGGGTGGGCGCAAAGCCTCAGCCTGAAACGCCGGTCATGAAACACCGGACATAAAAAAAGCCATCGCATTAGTCTAGAAATGCGATGGCTTTTTTGCTGGGTATAGAGCCCTGGCCTTACGGGCCAGGCGTTACTTCAGCCTATTGCGCAGGTTCAGTTCATTATGTGGGAATCGCAGCAGCCCCGCATCACGCTTTCTTCTTACCCAACCCCAGGTAACTTTCAATCACTCGCGGGTTATCGGCCAGTTCACTCGCTGGCCCTTCCAGAACAACCTCTCCGGTTTCCAGCACATAGCCGTAATCAGCCACCTGCAATGCAGCGCGAGCGTTCTGTTCTACCAGCAAAATGGCCACCCCGGTACTGCGCAAGCGGCCAATGATGTGAAAAATCTCGCGCACGATACGCGGTGCCAAGCCAAGGCTGGGCTCGTCAAGCATGAGTAGGCGCGGCTGGGCCATCAGAGCGCGCCCGACCGCCAGCATCTGCCGTTCGCCGCCGGACAGCGTGCCGGCGTACTGGGTACGACGTTCCTTCAGACGCGGGAACAGCTCATAGACTTCGTCGATGGTATCTCTCCACCCCTTTTGGCCTGCCTTGTGCAAACGAAAACCGCCCAGTAGCAGGTTGTCTTCCACCGTCATGCTGCCAAACAGTTCGCGGCGTTCGGGCACCAACGATATGCCCTCGTCCACCCGCCGCTCAACCTGCCAGCCGCTAATCTCTGCGCCCAAGTATTCAATGGAACCGTTGCTGCTGCCTGAAAGGGGTAATGAGCCCATTAGGGAGTTCAGCAAAGTCGACTTGCCTGCCCCATTGGCGCCGATCACGGTAACAATGCTGCTGCTTTTCACCGCCACATCAACATCGCTGACCGCCGTCACCTTACCGTAACGCGCAGACAGCCCCGTAACCTTCAGAACCGGATCGTGAAAGGTATTTTTGTTTCTCATGCTGAACTCCCTGCCGCCGTAGCAGCAGCGCCCACCCCTTGGGGCGCAGAAGGCTGTTGCGACGCCGCGGCTTCGGGCAAAACATCGAGGTCTTCGTCGATGCCGCCCAAGTAGGCTTCCAGCACTGCGGGATGCACTTGTATTTCTTCAGGCGTGCCTTCGGCGATCTTGGTGCCGAAATCCATCACGACGATGTGGTCGGTCAGGCTCATGACAAAATCCATGTCGTGTTCAACCAGCAGAATGCTCATGTTTTCCTTGCGCAGTTGATCAAGCACTGCGGCAAGTTCCTGTTTCTCCTTGTAGCGCAGCCCGGCCGCCGGCTCATCCAGCAATAGCAGAACCGGGTCGGCCGCCAGTGCGCGGGCGATTTCCAGAATGCGCTGCTGGCCCAGAGCCAGGTTGCCGGCCTCTTCGTAGAGCACATCACCCAGGCCCACGCGCTCAAGCTGAACCGCTGCTTCATGCAGGATTTCCGCTTCGATGGCGCGTTCGGCATGTAAAGCCGCTGCCACAACCCCCACATTACGGCGCAGATGCGCCCCCAGCGCCACGTTTTCCAGCACAGTCATGGTGGGTAGAAGTTGCACGTGCTGAAACGTGCGCCCCACACCCAGCCGGGAAATCTCACGGGCAGGCAGCGTGTCCAGACGTTCATTCATAAAGCGCACGCTGCCGCGGGTAGGTTTGTACACCCCTGTAATCAGGTTAAAGGTCGTGCTCTTACCGGCGCCGTTAGGGCCGATCAGGCCCATGATTTCGCCACCGCGCAACTTGAAGCTGACGTCGTTCACCGCTACCAGACCGCCGAACTCCTTACGCAGTTCTTCAACTTCTAGCACCACTGCGCCCGGCTCTGGACGAGGCCGCTGCGCCAGCGCCGGCGCGACGGGAGGCGCTTCACGTTGCTGGGCGTGAGCCCCACCGCGAATCCTTTGCCAGCCATGCGCCAGAATTGGAAACACGCCGCCTCGCGCATACTGCAAGACCAATATCATCAGCACGCCAAAAACAATTAGCTCGAAATTGGTGTTGCTGCCAAAGATCACAGGCAGGACATTCTGCAACTGGTCTTTCAGAGTCAGGATGAGGGCTGCCCCTACCACGGCGCCCCAGACACTGCTGGCGCCGCCCACCACTGCCATGAAAAGGTATTCAATGCCGTAGTTCAAGCCAAAAGGGCTGGGGCTGACGGCCCTTTGCATGTGGGCGTAGAGCCAGCCCGACAGGCAGGCCAGCAAGGCGGCATAAACAAACACAATGGTCTTGTAGCGCGCCGTATCCACACCGAAGGACTCGGCCATATCCTGCCCACTTCTGAGCGCACGAATCGCCCGGCCTGGCCGCGAGTCCAGCAGATTACGTGTGCCCCACAGGCCCAGCAGTACGCAGGCCCAGATCAGGTAATAAATATTGCGCCCATCCGCCAGCGAGATGCCAAAAAATTCCAGAGGTTGAATCCCTGCAATCCCATCGTGTTGGCCCAGGAAGGACAAATTACCAAACACGTAATACAGGGACAGACCCCAGGCCAACGTGCCCAGCGACAAGAAATGGCCCGACAACCGCAAGGTAATAGCGCCCAGCGCGTAAGCGGCGATGAAGGTCACGCCCAATGCGACAGGCAATGCCAGCCAGGGCGACCAGCTCAGGGCCGTTGTCAGCCACGCGGTGGTGTAGGCTCCCATGCCCACAAACGCCGCTTGGCCAAAAGATGTCAAGCCGCTCACCCCTGTCATGAGCACCAGGCCCAATACCACCAGGCTGGCCAGACCGACATAATTCAGATGAGTGATCCAGAACGCCGGCGTCACCGGCAATATAGGTAGCAGGGCTATCGCCGCAACGACAATGAATAACAATCTGCGGTTCATGGCTCAGGCCTCGTCATCAATATGTTTGGAACCAAAGGAACGCCACAGCAATACCGGAATGATCAGTGTGAACACAATGACTTCCTTCCAGGCGCTGGCCCAGAATGACGAGAACGATTCCAGCACGCCTACCCCCATCGCGCCTATGGCGGCAATGGGATAGCTGAGCAGCCCGCCGAAAATGCCCGCTACAAAGCCTTTCAAGCCGATCAAAAAGCCAGTGTCGTAATAAATGGTGGTCACCGGCGCGATCAGCATGCCAGACAGCGCGCCAATCGCTGCGGCCAGCGTGAATGTCAGGCTGCCCGACATATTTGTGCTAATGCCCATTAAGCGGGCGCCACGCCGGTTGACGGCAGTGGCGCGCAACGCCTTGCCATGCAGGGTGCGGCCAAAAAACAGCCACAAAGCCGTAATCAGCACTACACACGTGCCCAGCACAAAAAAGGTCTGTGCCGACCAGCTCACCGGCCCCATATCCACCTGCCCTTCAACAAAAGGCGGTGTGCGCCAGCCCTCAGCGCCGAAAAACGCCAGGGCCAGGCCTGTCATGGCAAAGTGCAGCGCCACTGAAATAATGAGCAGAACCAGCACACTGGCTTCCGCCACCGGCTGATAAACCAGGCGGTACAACATGGGTCCCATGGGCACAACCAGTGCCAGGGAGAACAATACGTTCAGCCATAAAGGTGTGTCCTTGGCCACCACGTAGGGCGCCAGCGCATACAAGGCCAGCGGCAACCCAAGCGTCCAAACGGCGGTGCGGCCTAGCCCCTGCCATTGTCGGGTACGCCCGGCGGCAATCAGCTCACTCAGAAACACCAGGGCGCCAAGAATGAGCAACATGGCCACAGTGCCCGGCGTCTGGCCATCAACCATAAACGCCAGGGTCAGTGCGCCAAAGGCAACGAACTCACCTTGGGGAATAAAAATAATGCGTGTAACGAGAAAGACCAGCACCAGCGCCAGCCCGAGCAGCGCGTAGATGGCCCCGTTCATCACGCCATCCTGTAGAAGGATAAGAATGATTGTTGTATCCATTGCGGATGACACCTGGATAGCGGGCGGCGGCATGCGCCCCGCTTGGCATTGAAATCAGACGGACGGCGTCTGTATAAGAACAGAGGCCGTCCGCCATGGAATACTGGGAAGAAAACCGGCCCATTCGCAAAGGAGGGCCGGTATCAGGCGATTACTGCAGATCAGGCTGGTATGTCCATTTGCCATCCACAACCTTCACCATGACACGCGCGCGTTCGTCAAGACCTGCGTGATCGTCAGCCGACATATTGAATACGCCTTGTGACGCGGCGAGATCTTTAGTTTGCTCAATGGCATCGCGCAATGCCTTACGGAATTCCACCGTACCGGGCTTGGCGCCAGTTTCGAGCGCCACAGGAATAGCGGCTTCAATCACCATGCCGGCATCCCACAAGTGGCCGCCGAACGTGCTGATGCTGCCTGGGCCGTACTTGGCTTCATATTTATTCTTGTAATCGAGGGCGGTTTGTTTGACTGGATTGTCGTCCGGCAGTTGCTCAGCCACCAGCAACGGACCCGCAGGCAGGTACATGTCGTTGCAATCCTTGCCACAGACGCGCAGGACATCGTTGTTGGCCGCACCGTGAGTCTGGTACATGATGCCCTTGTAGCCGCGGTTCTTGAGCTCACTTTGTGGCAAGGCCACGGGTGTACCCGAACCGGCTACCAGAATGCCGTCGGGCTTGGCGGCGATAAGCTTAAGCACTTGGCCCGTTACGCTGGTATCGGGGCGGGCATAGCGTTCTACCGCCACGATTTTGATCCCTTGCGCTTCGGCAGCGGCTGTCATTTCTTCCAGCCAACCTTCGCCGTAGGCATCGTTATAGCCAATGAAACCCAAGGTTTTGACGCCATGCTTGACCATGCTCTTGGCCAGGGCATCCGCCATAAGGCGGTCGTTTTGGGGTGTTTTGAACGCCCAGATGCGCGGGCCTTCGACAGGCTCGACAATGCGGGCATTGGCCGCAACGCTGATCATAGGAGTCTGGGTTTCGGCGGCGACATCCACCATGGCGATGGAACCCGGGCTGGCCGTTGTACCAATGACCACGTCGACGTTGTCGTCCGTGACAAGCTTGCGCATATTACGCACAGCGATAGTCGGGTCAGTGGCGTCGTCCAGAACGATGTATTCGACCTTCTGCCCCGCAATTTCTGTGGGAAGCAGTGAGACCGTATTGCGTTCGGGAATGCCCAGCGAAGCGGCGGGCCCCGTGCTGGAAACCGTCACGCCGACCTTGACCTGCGCAAAGGCCGCCAGCGGCAGGGTTAGCGCCAGTGCGCCGGCCAATATCGAAAATCGGTTGAACTGCTTACGTTTCATTGGTTTTTATCTATAAGGAAAAGATGTTATACAAAAAATTACCCACAACGCGGCAGCTTAGCATAGGAGCCAAGGCCTCTTGCATAGGTGTTTTCCAGTGAAGCCGTGGTGTTTACACAGCTAAAACCGTCAGGTTTTTCCTCTAACATCAATTAGGTTCCCACCAATTTGATTCCAGGTTTTACCGTCGGGAACCATTGGAAGAGATAGAAGTCGATTAACATGTACCTCTTTCCTTCCTGATACGGAGACACCTTCAACGTGAAGAAGCTCACACGGTCTGAAGAAGAGTGGCAGGCGCTCCTGTCACCTGAAGAATATTACGTCGCCCGGCGCAAGGGTACGGAACGCCCGTTCACGGGCCGCTACTGGGACACTTTCACCCCCGGCATTTATCGCTGCGTTGGCTGCGGCACCCCCTTGTTCGCATCCGATACCAAATTCGATGCCGGTTGCGGCTGGCCCAGCTATTTCGAGGCGCTCAACCCCGAAAACATCCGCGAGGAAGCCGACACCAGTCACGGCATGGTGCGCACAGAAGTCCTGTGTAATGTCTGCGACTCTCATCTTGGCCATGTGTTTCCGGATGGCCCGCCACCTACCGGCCTGCGCTATTGCATCAACTCGCTTGCGCTGAATTTCGAGCCTGAAGAAGAATGAAGAAATTCCTATTCGACCTGTTCCCGCTTATCCTGTTTTTCATCGCATTCCGGGTGGCCGACATTTACACGGCCACCGCGGTAGCGATCGCAGCCGGGGTGTTGCAATTCGCCTGGCTGAAGCTGCGTGGAAAAACCATCGAAACCATGCACTGGATCAACCTCGGTGTGATTGTCGTTTTTGGCGGCGCCACCCTGTTTTTCCACAACGACGCTTTCATCAAATGGAAGCCCACCGTGCTTTATTGGATTTTCGGCGCTGCGCTGCTGGGCGGAAAATGGCTGTTCAAACGCAACTTCCTGCAAAAATTGATGGGCGGGCAGATTGAACTGCCCCCGGTCGCCTGGGACAGGCTCAATTTCAGTTGGGCGGGCTTCTTCCTGGTTTGCGGCGCTCTCAATCTGTATGTCGCCTTCTCCGGCCGGTTCACAGAATCTCAATGGGTGAACTTCAAGGTCTTCGGCCTGATGATACTCATGATCGTCTTCGTGATCGGCCAGTCCCTCTGGATGGCCCGTTACATGAAAGATGATTCTGAAGCCCCCCGCCTGCCCCAGGAACCCAAGCAATAACCATGACTACTGATCGTATTCAACTTCTGCGCGAGCGCCTGTCGGCGCTCGACCCCGTCGAACTGGAAATCATCGACGAATCCCATCTGCACATCGGCCATGCCGGTAGTCGCGATGGCGCCGGCCATTACCGCGTCAAAATTGTGTCACCCCGTTTTGAAGGGCTGCGTGCTGTCGCCAGCCACCGGCTTGTGTATGATCTCGTCCACGATTTAATGCCACATCCCATTCACGCTCTGGCCATAGACGCCAAGGCAACAACCTGAGGACTACATGAAGAGACTCGCCGTACTCGCCGCTGCCTGCGCACTGGCTTTTCCGCTCCATGCCAAGCAAATCGCTTCCGTTAACGGGCAGACCATCACTGACGAACAACTGAATCAGTTTGTCTCGCTGCTGGTCGATCAAGGTGCACAGGATTCTCCTGAACTGCGCGAACAAGTCAAACAAGAGATGATCCACCGTCTGGTGGCTGTGCAAGCCGCTGAAAAGGCCGGCATCGACAAGCGCGCCAACGTCGCCCAGGAAATTGAACTGGCTCGCCAGGGTATTCTGGTGCGTGCGCTGATCTCCGACCACCTTGAGAAGAACCCGATTGACGACAAAAAGCTCAAGACGGAATACGACAAAATTAAAGCGGCGCAACCCGAGCGCAAGGAATACAAGGTGCGCCACATTCTGGTGGAAGACCAGAAACAGGCGGAAGACCTGCTTGCTCAGATCAAAGCCAAAAAGGTCAAGTTTGATGAGGCTGCCAAAGAACACTCCATCGACCCGGGCAGTGGCAAAAACGGCGGCGATCTCGGCTGGGCCCCGCCTTCCAATTACGTGCCGGAATTCGCTCAGACAGTTGAAAGCCTGAAGAAAGGTGCGACAGCCGAACAGCCCGTCAAGAGCCAGTTTGGTTGGCATATCATCCAGGTGGAAGACGAGCGCGCAGTAGAGTTTCCCGCTCTCGACAGCATCAAGCCGCAACTGGAAGAAATGCTGCGCCAGCAGCAAGTCGTAGAATTCCAGCAGCAGCTGGTGAAAGACGCCAAAATCAAACAGGACTAAACCCGCTGAAACTCGCCCACGCCTCTTATTGAGGCTTGGGCATTCAACGGCTTTCTACTCCTGGCGGGCAGGCGCTTAGCGCCTTCTGCGATGCACCCCAAAAGTCGGGCAATCAGCCCACCCTTTTGGGGTTTTTTTATTCCTGAGCTAAAAGCGCTTTCAGGCCATCTTCATCCAGTATGGTTACCCCTAAAGTGCGCGCTTTCTCAAGCTTGCTGCCTGCTTCTTCACCCGCCACCACATAAGCGGTTTTGCGCGATACGGAACCGCTGACCTTGCCGCCTGCTGCCATGATATGGCGGGTGGCTTCATCGCGGCTCCAATTGGGCAGTGTGCCTGTGAGCACCAGGGTTTTACCCGCCAGCGGCAGAGCGCCGCCCTGAGGCGCGGCCTCGGCAACAGGTTCGACCCCGGCCTGCTGCAAAGCCTGGATGATTTCCCGATTATGGGGTTCACCAAAAAAGCGCACCACAGAACCCGCCACTACCGGCCCGACATCGCGCACCGCCAGCAAGGCCTCTTCATCCGCTTGCATAATGGCTTCGATCGAACCAAAGTGCAGTGCCAGATCGCGAGCGGTGGTTTCGCCCACATGGCGAATACCCAAGGCGAATAACAAACGACCCAGCTCCGGCTTGCGGGCTTTGTCGATGGCTTTCACCAAATTCTCAGCCGATTTTTGCCCCATACGCTCGTAGGCGGCGAGTTCCAGCACATTAAGCGTGAAGAGGTCGGCCAGTGATTTCACCCGCCCGCTCTCTACCAGCTGATCGACCAGTTTTTCGCCCAGCCCTTCGATATCCAGCGCCTTACGACCTGCCGCATGAGTCAGGCTTTGCTTGCGTTGCGCGGCGCAGAACAGCCCGCCAGTACAGCGCGTAGCGGCCTCGTCTTCCAGGCGTTCCACAGCCGAACCACAGACAGGGCAGCTCTGGGGCATATGGAAGGGGCGTGCGTCGGCCGGGCGCAGCTCGGCAATCGAAGCCACAATTTCCGGTATGACGTCCCCCGCCCGGCGCACCACGACCGTATCTCCAATATAGATACCTTTGCGGCGGATTTCATCTTCATTGTGCAAGGTCGCGTTGGTGACGGTCACCCCGCCCACAAAGACCGGCTTCAAGCGCGCCACGGGGGTCAATGCGCCCGTGCGGCCCACCTGTACGTCGATATCCAGCACAACCGTGTTTTCTTCTTGGGCCGGAAACTTGTGAGCCACGGCATAGCGCGGTGCGCGCGCCACATAGCCCAACACGCTTTGCGCCTCAAGCGAATCCACCTTGTAAACCAGGCCGTCAATCTCAAACTGCAGCGTCGCGCGCTGAGCGCTGATCTCTTCGTAGTAAGCCAGCAAGCCTTCCACGCCACGCACACGACGACGCAAATCATTCACTGGCAAGCCCAGGCTGGCAAACCAGTCCAACATGCCGGCATGCGTATCACGCGGCATGGCGGCGTCGCCGGCTTCCTGATTGAACAGATCCAGTTCACCACTGGCTTGGCGTAAGCGGATCTCGCCCCAGCCATAAGCGAAGAAACGCAAGGGGCGGGTGGCGGTAATGCGGGGGTCTAGCTGGCGCAGGCTGCCGGCAGCGGCATTGCGCGGGTTGACGAACACCTTTTCGCGGCGCTGGCGCTGCTGTTCGTTGAGCCGTTCAAAATCCTGATGCGTCATCAGCATTTCGCCCCGGACTTCCAGCACTTCAGGAATGTCGTCTCCTTGCAGGCGCAAGGGCACGGAACGCACGGTGCGCACATTGGCGGTGATATCTTCCCCGGTCTGACCATCGCCGCGCGTAGCGGCCTGCACCAGCAAGCCGCGCTCGTAACGCAAGCTGACCGCCAACCCGTCAAACTTGAGTTCAGCCATGTACTCGACCTGGCCGCCCGGCGGCATTAGCCCGGCAGCCTGCAAGGCTTCAGAATTGCGGCGGTCAAACGCCGCCACATCGTCCGCCTCGAAGGCATTACCCAAAGAACGCATGACCACTGCATGACGCACGCTGCCAAACGCCGACAAGGGCGCGGCACCGACTCTCTGGGTGGGCGAATACGGTGTGATGAGATCCGGGTGCGCGTCTTCCAGCGCCGCCAGCTCGTTCATCATGCGGTCGTACTCGGCATCGGATACCAGCGGAGCGTTCAGCACATAGTACTGATGGTTATGCCGGTCTATTTCGCGACGCAGAGCCTCTATTTTCTGCGTCACGGATTGCACTTCATTTTGCTTCACGAGAACAGCCTTGCCGTGCGGAATTCACCCGGTATAAAGCCGGACTCTACTAATTGTTGGTAGCGCGCCTGCAGTTGTTCGTCAATGGCCTGGTCGGCGCCGTCGGCCACCGGGCGGCCTTGGTCGTCAAGCAGTTGGCCATCGAGATTGGCTGCCAAATGCCGGCCTACGCTGGCCATGCGGCTAAAGGCTTGGTCGTCGGCGGGGCTGTTGGGCAGATCAAGCAGCAGTTCAACACGATCTACTCCCGCAGACTGCACTTCTCCCGGCAAACGGCCGTTAAACAAGGCGGTAAAACGCGGAATACCCTGTTCGGCCATCCACGCCAACTGCTGCCCGTGCCGCAGAAAACCGGCTTCTTCGAGGGCACGGCTGACATCCGCCACCGATAATGCGCCGGGCAGTTGCAGGGCCAAGCCCACCATGGCGTCCAATTCGGCGCATACGGCGTCCAGACGACGGGCCCGCTCAACGACCTCATTCTGCTCCGGGCCTTCCGTTGAGCCGTCGAAGCGCTCTGCTAGACCCTGGGCAATCGTCCATAACTCCGACCACTCTATTTCAGACAGCGGGCCGCTACGGTTGGCAAGCAACACAGCCAGTTGCATGGAAACGTAGTTTTCCTTAGGCCGCAAGCTGGCGCGATGCCCACCGCCTTCTTTTTCGGCAAATATCCGCACAGGCTTAGTACCCACCTTCCGAATCGCGTGGATGGCGGCATGCAGCTGCTCACTCGGAACCGGCTGAGCAAAGCTGATATCAATGACCACTTCGGTCGTTGGGTCAACCTCGGCAGGGTCATCATCGCTTTCGGTCACTACGCCAGGGGCTTCTGTAGCGCCCAAACCCGGCTCGCGGCGCGTTCGAGCCATCACCGGCGCCTCCGTGCCAAGCAGCGGGTCGCTTTCGCGCTCTGGGAACTGTTCCTGCATTTGTTTACGTATGCGCCAATCCTGCCACCAGTTAAACAGCAGCACCAGCAAGATGAGCACTACGCCCAGCAGAATCAAACCGATTTGTAGATCACTCATTTTCAGCCCCGTGAAGAACTCTGGCCCGGCAGCCTTATTGCCTTTATTTTTGAGAATGCGCTTGGCAGCGCATGCGAAAGTTCACGATATTGCTTCATACAGGCATTCCGTTCAAGCCTCAGCCAACTGCAGGGCCGACTCGATATCGACCGCAACAATGCGCGACACGCCCTGCTCCTGCATCGTAACGCCTATCAGTTGCTTCGCCATCTGCATGGCGATCTTATTGTGTGAAATGAAAAGAAACTGAGTGTGTTCACTCATGCTGCTGACCAAATTGGCATAGCGCTCGGTATTGGCATCGTCAAGCGGCGCGTCGACTTCGTCAAGCAGGCAGAACGGCGCCGGGTTCAGTTTGAACAACGCGAATACCAGCGCTGTGGCCGTTAGCGCTTTTTCGCCGCCGGACAGCAGGTGAATGGTGCTGTTGCGCTTGCCCGGCGGCTGGGCCATCACCTGCACCCCCGCATCGAGCAGATCCTCGCCGGTGATGATGAGTTTGGCTTCGCCACCCCCAAACAAGCGCGGAAACAGTTCGCCAAAATGCGCGTTCACGGCGTTGAACGTGTCTTGCAACAACTGGCGGGATTCCCGGTCGATTTTGCGAATGGCATCTTCAAGGGTTTCAATCGCCAGCATCAGGTCGGCATGCTGGCTATCCAGAAAGCCTTTGCGTTCCTTGGCTGCGGTCAGCTCATCAAGCGCGGCCAGGTTGACAGGCCCAAGGGCGTCTACCGCCCGAGAAACGCGCTGTACTTCGGATTGCAGCCAGCTCACACGCTGCCACTCCTCGGGCTGCTCGGCCAGCATCCGCCGCAATTCGGCCCGGTCAACCTGAGCGGCGTCCAGCTGTTCAGCAAATTGTTCGACCGACAGCCGGGCTGCCTGCTCCTGAAGCTGAAGTTCGGTAATGCGGGCCCGTAAAGGCTCCAGAGACTGTTCGATCTTCAGCCTTTCCTCATCGGCGCCACGCAAAGTGGCGGCAATATTGTCGAGCTCAATACGCGCTTGGCCCAACGCCTCTTCACACGCAGCGCGTTGTTCCAAGGCGTCCTGCAAACCCGCCTGCGCGGCTTCGGCATCCAGCTCGAACAGCTCGCCCTGCAAGCCTTCCAAGTCGGCGCTCGCTCGGCGCTCCTGCTCTTCGGCCAACTGGCGGGTGCGCTGCAAATCGTCATGACGGGCCTGCAGAGCACGTTCCGCGTATTCAGCTTCCTGGGCCTGACGTTCGAGGTCGCGTAGGCGCTGACGTGCGGCTTCGGCCTGTTCGTGCAGCGTCTCGCCGGAGATTTCTGCTTCGGAAAACTGCGCCTGCCACTCAGCCAATTGCTCATCCAGCGACTCAAAGCGCTCTTCCGCCTCAGCCCGTTGGGCGGCCAATTCTTCCATCTGCATGCGGATCTCATCGAGATCGGCACGCAAGCGGGCCTGGCGTTCGCCGGTTTGTTCAGCCAGTTGGCGCAGGCGTGAGTGCTCAAGCTGGACGTCGTGCAGACGCCGGGTGATTTCCGACACCCGCTGCCGCATCGGCCCCATGGCTTGCGACACCTGCTGCCAGGCAGTTTCCGCCCGTGTCACAGCCGATACGGCTTGATCGGCAATCAGTTGCTGAGCTTTGATATCGCGTTGCAGGTGTTCGATTTCCTGCTGCCGCGCCAACAGACCGGCCTGTTCAGAATCGGCTGCGTAGAACCGAATGCCATGGCGGTCGACCAAATGACCTTCCGCCACCACCAGAGCCTGGCCCGGCGCCAAGTCGGCACGCATAGACATAGCCTGAGCAAGGTCGGCGCATATATACACGCCTTGCAGCCATTCATTCAACAAGGTGCGCAGCTCGGCATCGCTGACCCGCAACAACCCGGCCAGTGGTTTGAGCGGCAGTTCGGGCGCCGGTGCGGGCGCAGCCAGAGGCAACTGATAAAGCGCCAGCCGTGCAGGCGGGGCGTCACTGCTTAAAGCAGTGGCCTGATCCAGCTGGCGCAACTCAATGCCGGACATTCGTTCACGCAACACGGATTCCAGAGCGGTTTCCCAGCCTGATTCCACGTGCAAACGCTGCCACAAGCGGCTCAGGCCCGCCAGGCCATGACGTTCCAGCCAGGGCTCCAGGGCGCCTTGCTTCTGCACATCTTCCTGCAAACGACTCAACGCGACCAGCCGGGCCTCTAGCCCCGCCAGCTTGCGAGCTTCTTCTTGTGAAGCCGCCTGCGCCTCACGACGCGCTTCATCCAGAGCGGGCAAGCGGTCTTCGAGTTCGGCCTGCGCAGCCTGCGCTTCCTCAAGCTGATCTTGCATGGCGGAACAATCGCCGGCCAGCCGTTCCAGCAACTGCAAATCGGGCGCGTCCAGGCTGCGCTGTTCTTGCTCCAGCCTTTCACGCCGCAGCTCAAGCGCCTGAATCTGGCGGTCGGCATCGCGTTGCGCCTGCGCCGCCAAGGCGAGGGATTGTTCCACCTTGGCCAGTTCAACCCGCAAGCTGTCGCGCTGCACGGCAGCCTGACGCAGCGATTGCTCAATACCGGGCATGTGTTCGCGCGCATCGTCAACCTGGGCGCGTAACTCTTCGGTGCGGGCGGCGGCGGTTTCTCGTTCTACCTCAAGATCTTCAAGCTGCTGGAGGCAGTGCTGTTGCTGTTGACGCCATTCTTCTTGCTGCGCCGTCAGTTGCTGACGCCGCGCATGCAAGCGGTTGCGCGATTCGCTGACATGCTTGATCTCGGCTTCCAGGCGGCTGACCAGCGCCGAAGCTTCGTACAGTTTGCCCTGTGCCGTGTGCACCGCATCGCTGGCCGCGTAATGCGCCTGCCGCCGCGATTCGAGCGCGCTTTCTCCGGCCCGCATGGCGGCGATGGCAGATTCAAGTTGGGCCTGTGCTTGCTCAATGGCGACTGCCTTGCGCTGGCGTTCCTCACGGGCGGTTTGCTCACGCAGCAGCCACAGCAGGCGCTGCTTGAGCTCGCCTTCTTGCTGCAAGCTGTGATAGCGCTGCGCCACTTCAGCCTGTGCTTCCAGCTTATCCAGATTGGCACCCAATTCGCGCAGGATATCTTCCACCCGAACCAGGTTTTCCCGCGTATCGGCCAAACGATTCGAGGTTTCGCGGCGCCGTTCCTTGTAACGCGACACGCCGGCGGCTTCTTCCAGAAAGATGCGCAGCTCTTCGGGCTTGGCCTCGATCAGCCGGTTAATCATGCCCTGGCCGATAATTGCATAGCCCCGCGCCCCCAGACCGGTGCCCAGGAAAATATCGTGGATGTCGCGCCGCCTGACTTGCTGGCCATTAATGTAATAACTGCTATTGCCGTCTCGTGTCAGCACTCGCCGCACGGATAGCTCCGCATACACGCCCCATTGCCCGGGCACCCGGCCTTCGCTGTTATCGAACACCAGTTCAACGGACGCCCGCCCAGCCGGTTTGCGATTCACCGAACCATTGAAGATGACGTCTTGCATGGATTCGCCGCGCAGTTCCGAAGCCCGAGTTTCGCCCAGAACCCAGCGCACGGCGTCGATGATGTTGGATTTTCCGCAACCATTGGGGCCCACGACTCCAACCAGTTGACTGGGCGTGGGAATGCTCGTCGGATCGACGAAAGACTTGAAGCCCGCGAGTTTGATCTGCGTAAGTCGCACAGTGTTGGAAAGACGGAAAATAATGAGCGGCTGAGACGGTGACTATGATAACCCAGCGCCGCAGCGCCATCGCACCGGAAACACCTGTGACGACGGGTGGATCAGCAAAGCTTCCCGCTTTCCTGCCGCCTCGTCCGACTCCCCTTCAAAAAAACGTTATCATTTTCAGTTGAGAGCCGCCCTGGGCCGCTATACTCAGTAACCTTTGAAACCTTGAGCCACAAATCTGCAGGAAGGCATGCTTCGCTAGTAGTAGGCTGAAGAAACACCTGGATCAGCATTGAACCGAGGATTTTATCTTGTCATGACCGCTCAGGGCTTGTCGTCTCTCGCCGACAATGCCCTGCTAATTGCGGCCATTGCTCTCATCGCTGACCTTCACGGCCCCGACTGGATGGCCCCCATGATGAAATGGTGGTTTGCCCTGGCCTATGTCGCGCTGGCCGCCTTTGTGGGCGCTTTCGCGGATTCTCTCCCCAAGGGCAAGGTGATGTTCATCACTAATGCCATAAAAATGTCGGGCTGTGCCCTTATGTTTGGCTGTCAGAGCCTGGGGCTGACCGAGCAATCACAGTTAGCAGCCGTCTTTGTCGCCTACACACTGGTAGGCATCGGCGCAGCCGCATACTCTCCGGCCAAGTACGGCATTGTTACTGAAATGCTGCCGCCCGACGACTTGGTAAAGGGCAATAGCTGGATAGAAGGCCTGACGGTGCTGTCCATCATTATGGGCACCGTAGTCGGCGGCCTGCTCATCAACCCTACAGTTTCTGAAATGCTGCTGAATGAAACCTGGGTCGGTTCGCTGGTTGATACCCGCAGTGAAGGCGCCATTCTGCTGATTGGCATCGTCTACCTGGCCGCAGCCCTCACCAACCTGGCCATTCCTCGTACCAATGTCACTTACCCACGCCAAGAACGCCATCCAGTTAAGCTGATTGTCGTGTTCTCCGGCTATGTGCGAGTGCTCTGGAAGGACAAACTGGGGCAGATTTCCCTGGCCGTTACCACGCTGTTCTGGGGGGCGGGCGCCACCTTACAGTTCATCGTCATTGAATGGGGCTCACAGCATCTAGGCTACCGGCTCGACCAGTCCTCCATTCTGATGGGCATAGCGGCCGTCGGCACCGTGGTGGGCGCCATGCTGGCAGGCCGGGTGCCCCTGCGCCGCGCGCTTTCCGTGCTGCCCATTGGCGTACTCATGGGCTTGGCCGTCATGTTGATGCCCATCGTCCATGAAAAATGGGCGGTGTATTCGCTGCTCATGCTGGTGGGCGGGTTGTCCGGGTATTTTGTGGTGCCAATGAACGCCCTGCTGCAACACCGTGGTCATGTGCTGCTGTCAGCCGGACATTCGATTGCAGTGCAAAATTTCAATGAGCAATTGAACATTCTGCTCATGCTGGCGCTCTACAGCCTGATGCTGTGGCTGCAATTACCGATCAACGTCATTATCGTGATCTTCGGCACCATGGTCGCTACGCTGATGCTGGTCATCATGCGATGGAACCAGCATCATTTGCGTCAGAACCCAGAACTCTTAAAAAGCATCGGCCAGCACGGCCATGGCCAGGCGCTAAAGCCCTAAGGCCGGGAAGCGGCCGGCCTGGCGCCTCACAGGCGCTCAGCGAGGCAGGTCAACCAACAGGTTGAGGTCGCGCCAGGCTTCAGCCTTCAACTGCCCGTGCAGTAACAAAGCGGCTGGGTGGTGTGTTACCACCAAGGGGATTTCTCGGCCGTCTTCATCGACATAGCGATGAACCTGCTCACGCAAATCATCCAGGTCGGCATCGTGCCCCAACAAGGTGCCGGCTGACACCCTCCCCAGAGCCACCAGACAAGCCGGCTGCAAAAGCCGGATCTGCTGTCTCAGAACAGGCAGACACGCTTCGACCTCAGACGCCTGCGGGCTGCGGTTCCCCATGGGGCGGCATTTCAGCACGTTGGTGAAGTAGGCCGAAGCCTCATCGGCAATACCCACGGATGCCAACATTTCCCGTAGCAGATCGCCGGCACGGCCCTGAAAAGGCCGACCCATGGTGTCGTCATATTCTCCAGGCGCCTCACCGATAAACAGCCACCGGGGCGCTGTTTCAACCCCTTCGCCAAAGACCACCCGCCCCCTGACTTCGTGCAAACCACAGGCCTGACACTGTTCCGCCTGCAGCCGTAGCTCGGGGAGTGTCTCGCCCTGCACAGCGCCAGCCCCAGCGGCTGCCGGTTGCTGTGGTACAGACCCAGGCGCTGCCGCAGGGCGCGAAACGGGCGCGCGCTTCAGCAGCTCTGAAATCAGAGCAGGGTCGCCGCTATGGCGCTGGTCTCTAGGTGTCTCGGAGCGGGGAACGGCAGGCTGATGGAGGCCAGACTGTTCACTAGCAGGCGCGTGCACAGCAGGCGCCTCTGCCGCCTCATGAGCTACCGTCTTTGGGGCGGGCTGCGCAAACGGTTCTGCGCTGAAATGCGCCAGCATCCGCACATCCATGCCAATTTCTAGCAACCAGGCACGCTGGACCGGGCTCAACACAGGTTTTTCCATGAGTACCCGCCCTTCAAGAACCGGAAACCAGCGTCTTGCACATCACCCAACCATCTTCCCGAGTACCTTCCGGGGCGGGGTAATAATCTTTACGTATGCCGATACGCTCAAAACCGTGGCGGCGATAAAACGCCAGCGCCTGCAGGTTAGAGGGCCTGACTTCCAACAGTAGATCTGACAGGCCGCGGGCAAGCGCTTCTTTTTCACAATGGCGGATCAAAGCGGTACCCACCCCTTCGCGCTGGGCGTCGGGCGCAACCGCCAACACCAGCAAATGAGCCATATCAGGCGCATACAATGTCATGCTGAAGCCGAGAATGCGCCCATGCTGATGGGCTACCCAGCCCCCATAACCCGCCTTCAGCCCATCGGAAAAATTACCGGCCGTCCAAGGGAAAGCTTGCACCGAGGCCTCGATAGCGGCCACCGCCGGCACATCACCCGGGCCCATTGGCCGCAACGCCACACCCAGCCCAGGTGCTTTGGGGTTGCCGCCCTGCCCCTGCTGCCGTTCGCGGGTCGTGAAAGCGACTTTGTCTCGCACATACAAAGGAGCGGCATGCTCGGGTGTCACATGCTTGCCTTGCAAGAACATGGCCAAACCAAGCTTGCCCACCGTAGCGGCGTCAGGCCGCAAACCCGGCCCTTGTTCGACCAACCAGCCCTGCCCCAGGCGAACGCCGTCTATTTCCGGGCACAAGGCCACACCATCGCCCACCAGCCGCAAGGTGCTCGACGGCGGCAGGCCATGAGGCACTTCTGATACCTGAGCCAGCCACAAGGGCAGATCAGCCGCCGCCAGCAGCATGGGAGCTTGCAGAATGCTCCAGCCCCCTTCTTCGTCGGGGACGTACGCCGCCAGATAAACTTCCCCCATGCGGGCGTCCTGAACGACTACCCGCACCGCCTTCGAATGATCGGGGTGTGCATCGGCATCGCGCTGCGCCACCGCCATCAGGCTGCCGACCGGCACAACAGGAATCTGCAGTGCGAAGCCCATGCCCTGGGCAACACCGCACGCCACGCGCAAACCGGTGAACCCACCCGGCCCCTGACCAAACGCCACGGCTGATAAATCCCGGCGCCCCAGACCGCGCGCGGCCAGCAGGTCATCCACCATGGGCAAAAGCCTTTCGGCATGCTCACCGGTCGCGTCGTGTTCCTGTTTGGAAACGGTGGTTTTCCCATCGGCGCGGCGGGAAATCAAGGCGACCCCGCAAACACTGCCGGAGGTTTCGAGAGCTAGGAGATGAACTGTCATGGTTGGCGATTTTAATACGCAGCGCGCTCTGGCGCCTGACCTGCTCTGATTAAAAAATCAATCAGCACTCGAATAGTCCTGATATATTCAGCCATATTGCTGATACGCTGGCTTGAAATTCTGCAATGATTAGGCTCTATAGCCGATTCCTACCGGATGCATAATATGTAATATCTTGCTACGCCCACTTCACTGGCTCACTTGACCCTGTTACATTTTCCCCATGAACACACAGAACCAATCCCTATCCCGCAAAATTCTCATCGTCGATGACGATCCCCGCTTGCGTGATCTCCTGCGTCGGTATCTGTCCGAGCAGGGCTTCAACGTCTTCGTAGCTGAAGATGCCAAGGAAATGGGCAAGCTGTGGCAACGAGAACATTTTGACCTCCTCGTTCTCGACCTCATGCTGCCCGGCGAGGATGGTCTATCCATCTGCCGCCGCCTGCGCGGTGGGCATGACAACACTCCCATCATCATCCTGACCGCCAAGGCCGAAGAAATCGACCGCATCGTTGGGCTGGAAATGGGTGCGGACGACTACCTTTCAAAACCGTTCAACCCGCGTGAACTGCTGGCCCGCGTCAACGCTATTCTGCGCCGCCGCGGTACCGAAGAACATCCTGGCGCTCCCAGCCAGGAAAACGAGTCCATCGAGTTTGGGCCCTACGTTCTTAACTTGTCCACGCGCACGCTGACCAAGAACAACGAAGTGGTACCCATTACCACCGGCGAATTTTCCGTTCTGAAAGTCTTCGCCCGCCATCCGAAAATCCCGCTGTCGCGCGACAAGCTGATGGAACTCGCCCGGGGTCGTGAATACGAAGCCTTTGACCGCAGCCTAGATGTACAAATCTCTCGTCTGCGCAAACTGATAGAACCCAACCCTTCGAAACCCGTCTTCATCCAGACAGTGTGGGGCTTGGGCTATGTATTCGTTCCCGATGGCGGTCAGTAGGCTGGAGAAAGCAGTTTTACGCTAAGCAGCAGCTGTCATGGCCACTACACCTACACAGCGCGGGGTCTCCACCCCGCGCATACGCTTGGGCCTGTTCAGCAGGTCCTTTCTGCTGCTTGCAAGCTTGATGCTGGTCAGTCTGGGTGCATGGCTGCAAGTCTTTCTGAGCATGGAAGAAGGCCCGCGCGCCAGTCAAATGGCGCAGCGCGTCACCACTGTCGTCAGTATCACGCGGTCTGCCCTTGTTTACGCACCCACAAGCGTACGCCCCGCCCTGCTGCTGGATCTCGCCACCAAGGAAAGTCTGCGGGTCCAGCCACGCGAAGAATCCGATGTTCTGGAACCCTTGCCTGACTCCAATTATTGGAAGCATGTTGCCGCCAAGATCCGCGACAAACAAGGCATGGACACCCAAGTCATGTGGAGCGTCAACCAGACGCCGGGCGTGTGGGTCAGTTTCGAGATCAACGACGACCGCTATTGGCTGGTGTTTGAGCGCGAGCAGCTGGCACTGACCGCCGGGGTCGAATGGCTGGGGTGGGGCGCCACAGCGCTTTTGCTGGCGCTCATCGGTGCGGCAGTCAGCGTGCGCTTCGTCAATCGCCCACTCGCGCAACTGGCTAAAGTATCGCAACAGCTGGCGCGCGGCGAAACGCCTTCGCCCTTGCCCGAGAAGGGGCCTGCCGAAATTCGTGACATGAATATCGCCTTCAACCGCATGGCGCGTGATATCCGGCAGACCGAAGCGGACCGGGAAATCATGCTGGCTGGGATTTCTCACGATTTGCGCACGCCTCTGGCCCGCATGCGGCTGGAAATCGAAATGAGCAATGTGAGCGATGAAACGCGCGCCGCCATCGACGAGGACCTTGCCCAGATCGATCACAGTATTGATCAGCTCATGGAGTACGCCCGGCCCGCTGGTCAGGTGCCGGAACAGGGTATTGATGTGTCGTCGGTACTGCGAGAAGTATACGAACGCGAACGTAGCCACACTGAATCTCTGGGCGGCAAGCTGGAAGCCCATATCGAGTCCAACCTGTACGCCCGCATCAATGCACACGACCTCAAGCGTATTGTGGGCAATCTGATCGAGAACGCCCGCCGTTACGGCCGCACACCTGAAGACGATCGCGCCCATATCGAACTGATTGCCGAACAACGCGGCACCATTATTGCCATCGAGGTACGCGACCAAGGCCGCGGTATCGCCGCTACCGAGATCCAGCGCCTGCTACGCCCGTTTTCTCGGGGAGAATCCGCCCGTACCGGCGTCAGTGGCGCAGGTCTGGGGCTCGCCATCGTAGAGCGTCTGTTGGGTCATGTCGGGGGCCAACTGGAGCTCATTTCTCAGCCACCTGGCGGCCTGGTTGCGCGGATTGAGATCCCCAAATATCGTCCCCGCGCCTACCCCCTTGAAACCGGTAATTAAGCAGCCGTCGCCGCTTACCGACCCTGACATTCATAGGCGTTCACACAAGCGGAAATTCTTCCCCTAGAATGCGTAGATGAAACCCTGATAAAAGGTCTTATCTGCAAGGAGCACCGATGAAAACAATAGGTGACAAACTCGAATCATTCCGGGTCACTGGCGTAAAGCCTGGCTTTAACGAACACGAGGAAAATGGGGTTTCTGCTTTCGAAGACATCACGGAAAGCTCTTTTCCCGGGAAATGGAAAATCATCTATTTCTACCCCAAGGATTTCACCTCCGTATGCCCCACGGAAATTGTCGGCTTCAATAATCTTGCCGGCGAGTTTTCGCAGCGCGATGCCGTGCTCATGGGGGGCTCGGTCGATAACGAGTTCGTGAAGCTCGCATGGCGTCGCCACCAGCCCGAGCTCGACAAGCTCAGCCATTACCAGTTCAGCGACATGACCGGCTCATTGGTGGATCAACTGGGCATACGCCATCGCGCCGAAGGCGTTGCTCACCGTGCCACTTTCATCGTCGACCCGGACAACATCATTCAGCACGTGTCGGTCAACAATATGAATGTCGGCCGTAACCCGGAAGAAATTTTGCGGATTCTGGATGCGCTGCAAACAGAAGAGCTCTGCCCTTGCAACCGCCGCATAGGCGGCGATACTTTGTAGATATGCAAAACCGTCGTCAGGCGGTTTTTTCAAAGCAACCCGTACCCGCCGCTATGGCGGGCGGGCTGCACAAGCGTCTGCGCCGGAATAGTTAGCGGCCTAGTCGGCAGCAAGCAGAACGACCACCGTTGCGGCAATCCCTTCCTTGCGGCCCAGATACCCCAGGCTTTCATTGGTTTTGGCCTTAACGTTCACACAGCCCCCATCAATGCCCAAGTCGGCAGCAATATTCGCCACCATGGCGGCAGCATGCGGGCCAATTTTTGGGGCTTGGGCATGTACAGTGGCATCCACATTCACAACCTTCCAGCCCTCTTGCGCGACTTTTTCCATGGCAGCGCGCAATAACACCCGACTGTCCGCACCCGCATAACGTGGATCCGTATCAGGAAAATGGCGGCCAATATCGCCCAGCGCTGCGGCGCCGAGAATGGCATCCGTGACCGCATGTAGCAATACATCGGCATCAGAATGCCCCAGCAAGCCATGCGTGTGTGGAATGGTCACGCCGCCAATAATGAGATCACGCCCTTCAACCAAGGCATGAACGTCAAACCCCTGCCCGACTCTAAGCTTCACATTCAACTCCAAACAAATAATCGGCACGCCGCCCGGTTCGGGCACGCACCCCATTAGTGGCCGGCATCCGGTTCCAACAATTTTTCCATCATCTCAAAGTGCTCCGGCCAGGTCACCTTGAAGTTTCGCATGGACCCCGGCACCAGCAAGGGCTGATAACCCGCCAGCTCCATCGCCGACGCCTCATCCGTTACCCGCTCATCAGCCTCGGCGGCTTCCAGCGCCTCCTGCAACATACCTGCCTGGAACATCTGCGGGGTCTGGGCCAGCCACAGTGCTTCTCGACTAACTGACGCTTGCACCCGCGCTGCCTGACCGGGCGGCACTGCGGCCTGCCCTCGTTTCACGGTATCAGCCACGGGTTCAGCCAACAGGCCGCCTTCTTCTCGCAGCAGGCAGGCGTCAATCAGCCGCGCAAGCGCATCAGCGGGCAGACCAGGACGGGCGGCATCGTGCACCAACACCCAGTCATCGGCGGACAGCGCAGCATCACGCAGGGCTCCCAAAACGGTTGCAGCGCGGGTTGGCCCTCCACAAGGGCGACACACGGTGCGTGGCAGGCCCTGTAGCGTGGCAGCGGCCCGAGTATCGTCGGGCGCGACGGCCACCCGAAGCTGAGTAATGCGTGCATCGGCCAGCAAGGCGCGCGCAGCCCAGCGCAACATGGGCTCGCCACGTAGCAAGCGATACTGTTTCGGGTAGGCGGTACCAGCCCGTAAACCAATGCCGCCCGCAGGCATAATCGCGATAATTCGAGGTAAATGAGAAGTCATGGCCCAGGCATTTTATAATGTCCTGCTTCATGGCCCATGTTTCGCTTCTCCGTGCCCCCACTTTCCTCCAATACCCAGACCCTGGCTGCCCTACGCCCCGGGCAACGACACCTTCAACCCCTTCCACCCGGCTCCGGCGACGGCTTCCTTATTGCCGACTTGGCCCGCAGTGCAGGCCGCAGCTTGGTGGTGCTGTGTTCCGAGCCGCTGGCCGCACAGCGCCTCACGGAAGAGATCCCGCTGTTTGCGCCTGAGCTGAAAGTCCGCCAGCTGCCCGACTGGGAAACCCTTCCCTACGATGGCTTCTCGCCACACCAGGATCTGGTTTCAGAGCGCTTGCGCACTTTGCATGCGCTCAGTCAAGAAGGGGTGGACGTGCTGTTGGTGCCGGTCACGACCGCACTCTATCGCCTGGCTCCGCCGGAATTCCTGGCTGCCTATACCTTTTCCTTCCGCCAGGGAGAGGCCTTAAACGAGGAAGCGCTGCGCCAACAATTAACGCTGGCCAACTACAGCCATGTGACGCAAGTCACGGCGCCGGGCGAATTCAGCATACGCGGCGGCCTGATCGACCTCTTTCCCATGGGCTCAGCGCTGCCCTACCGTATCGACCTGTTCGATAATGAAATCGAATCCATCCGTAGTTTCGATGTCGATACCCAACGCAGCCTGTATCCGGTCAAGGAAATTCAGCTGCTGCCAGGGCGCGAATTCCCCATGGATGAAGCGGCCCGCAATCAGTTCCGCGCGCGTTTCCGCGAAGTCTTTGAAGGCGACCCCTCGCGCGCCCTGCCCTACAAAGATATTGGCAACGGCATTGCATTTGCAGGGGTGGAATACTATCTGCCGCTATTCTTCGAAAGCACGGCCACCCTATTCGATTACCTGCCTGAATCGGCTATTACCATCACCCTGGGTGACCCCGCCGCCACCATCCAAAGCTTCAGCCAGGATACCTACGGGCGCTGGCAGTTCCTGAAAAGCGATCGCGAACGGCCTGTTTTGCCGCCCGACGCGCTGTTTTTGAACGAAGAAGAATTTTTTACTGAGCTTAAACGCTTTCCCCGTTTAAGCCTGAGCCGGGAACAGCCTGCTCCCGACTTCCTGCTGGTACCCGATGTTGCGGTTGCCCGACGCGCCGACGATCCCGTGGCCGCGCTGCGCAAACTGCTGGACACCTGGCCGGGCCGCGTGGCACTGTGTGCCGATTCGGCCGGACGGCGCGAAACCCTGGACCAGATGCTGCGTGAGTTCGGCATCAACGCCGATACCTCGATTGAGAACCTTGCAGACTTCTTCCAGGCAAGCACTTCCTTTGCACTGCTTGTGGCGCCCCTCGGCGGCGGCTTTGGCTTAACAGACGACGCCATCCTGCTGCTGACGGAAAACGACCTTTACCCCACCCAGGCCCGCACCACGCGGCGCGGGCGCCGGGCGCAGGAACGCGCCAGCGATGTCGAAGCCATGGTGCGGGATCTGTCGGAATTGCGCGAAGGCGACCCGGTGGTGCATGCGCAACACGGCATTGGCCGCTATGTGGGCCTGAAGGAAATGGATCTGGGCGAAGGTGCCATGGAATTTCTGCACCTTGAGTACGCGGGCGGTGGCACCCTGTACGTGCCCGTTTCCCAGCTCCACCTGATTTCCCGCTACAGCGGCGCCGACTCAGAAAACGCACCGCTGCATCAACTGGGCTCGGGGCAATGGGATAAGGCGCGTCGCAAGGCTGCCAAGCAAGTACGTGACGCAGCTGCTGAACTATTGGCGCTTTATGCTCAACGGGCCGCCCGAGAAGGTTATCGTTTCAAGCTGCCCTTGCAGGATTACGAAGCCTTTGCCGCAGTTTTCGGCTTTGAAGAAACACCCGACCAAGCAGCCGCGATTGAAGCCGTGATCGACGATATGACATCCGGCCGCCCCATGGATCGCCTGGTCTGCGGCGATGTAGGCTTTGGCAAGACGGAAGTTGCGCTGCGAGCGGCCTTTCTGGCTGTCGCCAACGGTAAGCAAGTGGCTTTGCTATGCCCCACAACCTTGCTGGCAGAGCAGCACGCTCAGACGTTTTCCGACCGCTTTGCCGAATGGCCTGTGCGTGTTGTGGAACTCTCCCGCTTCCGTTCTGCTCGTGAAGTGAGCGCTGCTCAAGAAGGTTTGGCGAACGGCTCGGTGGATATCGTCATTGGTACGCACAAGATTCTGTCGCGTGACACCCATTTCAAGAATCTAGGCTTGGTCATCATTGACGAAGAGCACCGTTTTGGCGTGCGCCAGAAAGAAGCCCTGAAGAAGCTGCGCGCGGAAGTAGACGTTCTTACCCTTACCGCCACCCCCATTCCCCGCACTCTGGGAATGTCGCTGGAGGGCATACGCGACTTCTCCGTCATTGCTACGGCCCCGCAAAAACGTCTGGCCATCAAGACCTTTGTACGTCGCGAAGATAAAAGCACGCTGCGCGAAGCCTTGCTGCGCGAACTCAAACGAGGCGGCCAAGCCTACTTCCTGCACAACGAGGTAGAGACCATTCAGAACCGGCGCGCCATGCTTGAGGAACTGGTGCCCGAAGCGCGTATTGGCGTGGCCCATGGCCAGATGCCGGAGCGCGAACTTGAAGAAGTCATGAAAGGCTTCTACCAGCAGCGCTATAACGTGCTGCTGTGCACCACCATTATTGAAACCGGCATTGACGTGCCATCTGCCAACACCATCGTCATCCACCGCGCTGACCGCCTGGGCCTGGCTCAATTACACCAGTTACGGGGCCGGGTAGGCAGGTCCCACCATCAGGCTTACGCCTACCTGCTGACACCGTTTGAAGACGCTATGACGGCCAATGCCAAAAAGCGTCTGGAAGCCATTCAGGCCATGGAGGAACTCGGTTCCGGCTTCTTCCTGGCTATGCACGACCTGGAAATTCGCGGCACAGGCGAAGTGCTGGGAGAATCGCAATCCGGCAACATCCAGGAAGTCGGTTTCTCCATGTATACCGACATGCTGAACACCGCAGTGCGTGCCTTGAAAGCGGGCGAAGAACCCGACCTGGAGTCCCCCTTCGACGCCAAGTGTGAAGTCAATCTTCACACCTCCGCCTTGCTGCCCACTGACTACTGCCCCGACATTCATGCGCGTCTAGGCATGTACAAAAAGCTATCTCACGCCCGCGACGAAGACGAAATCATCGGCATACAGGAAGAGCTGATCGACCGCTATGGCAAACTGCCTGAAGCTGCGCAAAACCTGCTATCCACCCACCGCCTGCGCCTGCTCGCAGAACCGCTGGGCGTCATCAAGCTCGACGCGTCAGAAAGCCATGCACTCATCCAGTTCTCGGCCAAACCTCAGGTCGATCCCCTGCGCATCATTGAGCTCGTTCAAACGCGCCGCGACATCAAACTCTCCGGCCAAGACCGCCTGCGCCTGGAATTCAAAGAAGGCCTCCCCCTCACCCCCCGCATCAACACCCTGCGCGAACTCCTCACCCAAATGGGGTCTGTCCCGGTTTCAGCTGATTGTAAGAAAGCAAACCGGCGGGGGAGAAGCTGACAGCTAGCTGAAACCGGGACAGACCCCGTTTTAGAAGCTGAGGCGGAACCAGTTGAGGATGGCGTCCAGGGGGCTGTAGTTAAGGGAGTAGGCGGCTTGATCGCGCACGACGGGTTTGGCGCGGTAGGCGACGGAGTACTTGGCCAGGGCCATCATTGGGAGGTCGTTGGCGCCGTCGCCTACGGCGATGATTTGCTCAGGGGAAGCGCCCAATTCGGCGGTCAAGGCGGCGAGGTGAGCCGCTTTGCGTCCGCCGTCTACAATATCGCCCAGCACCCGGCCGGTGAGTTTACCGTCGACCACTTCCAGCGTATTCGCATGGCAGGCATCCAGCCCCAGACGATCGCGCAGCCGTTCGGTGAAGAAGGTGAAGCCGCCCGACACCAGCAAGGTTCGTACGCCGTGCTGCTTCGCTGTCGCTACCAAGCGCTCTGCGCCGGGGTTCAAACGCAGTCGTTGTTCGAACACTTCCAACAACGCAGATTCAGGCACCCCTTCCAGCAGGGCAACACGCCGGTTAAGGCTTTCGGAGAAATCCTTAATTTCCCCTCGCATGGCCGCTTCAGTAATCGCCGCGACCTGAGCTTTACGCCCGACAGCATCGGCGATTTCGTCAATGCATTCGATGTTGATGAGCGTAGAGTCCATGTCCATTGCCAGAATACGCTGTTCCCGCAGCAGGCGAATTTCCGGCAAAAACGCGTAGTCCATGCGGTAGGCTTCGCATTGCGCTGCAACGGCAGCGCGCTCGGAATCGTCTGCCTCAAGCAAGCGTACAGCGGTGGGACCCAATTCCTGCACACCCGATGCTAAAGCGATAGCCGCAATCTGTTCGACATGCGCCGCCATCAGGCTAGGCGACTGAAGTATGAGATGAGACATGGAAAGAAGAAAACAGAAACTGCCGGATCAGGCAGCGGAAGAATCGACGCGATGACGCCGGGCACCCCGCGCAGACGCACGGCGTTTCATGAGATAACGCCACACAAAACCGGGGTACCCCATCACCAGATACAGGCTGAGCGTAATGGCGTAGAATTCCCAACCCTGCTGAAAACGGTTGCCCAGATTGGCTTCGAGCGCGAACCCCAGCACACCCACCAACGCATAGAACACCAGCAGTTCAAGCAGCCTTTCAAAAAACGACTTCTGAACCTGCAGGCCCCGGCTACGCCAGCCTGGAAATGCCAACACTAGTGCCGCCACGCCAAACAACACCAGCAAAATAACCAGAAAGCGTGCCACTGAAGCGGCATCGGCCGCTGTGAACACCCCTTCACCGATCAGCGTCATGGCCGTGGTGCCCAGCCCAACCAAAACAAGAAAGAACACCAGTGAAGTCAGCCAGCGCAACCACGCCGGCTGCTCAAGCTCACCTTTTTGCCTCCAGGGAAGCGCCAGAAACGGGCGCTCCACTAGAAAAGGCAGGTTGGCGGTTACCAAAGACAGCAGAATCAGCAGCCAAACCGCGAACGATTGATTCATCCGACTCTTCTCAGAACTGCAACGATTGTCGGATAACGCTGACACACGTGGCCATCAAGCCACCGGGCAGAATACCCAGCACCAGAACCAGCAGGCCATTCACTGTCATCAGGCCGTTGGTCAGCACACCGGTGTCAATGGGCGCAGTTTCACCTTCAGGCTCGTCAAAGTAAGCGACCTTGACCACACGCAGGTAGTAGAAGGCGCCAATCAGAGACATCACCACGGCGAACACCGCCAGCCAGATGTAGCCCGCACCAATCACAGCTTGCAGCACCGCCAACTTGGCGTAGAAACCTGCGAGAGGCGGAATACCTGCCAGCGAGAACATGGACAACATCAGCAATCCGGCCATCAACGGGCTGCGACGGTTCAAGCCTTTGAGGTCGGAAATATTCTCGCACTCAAAGCCGCGATGGCTCAGCAGCATAATCATGCCGAACGTCACCAACGTGGTCAGCACATAGATGACCATGTAGAACAGCGAAGAGCCATAAGCCATGCCCGCTGCTTGTGAACCGCCATCCACGACCCCAGAAAGCAGGCCCAGCAACACAAACCCCATGTGCGAAATGGTGGAATAAGCCAGCATCCGCTTGAAGTTGGTTTGCATAATCGCTGTCAGGTTACCGATGGCCAGCGACAACACTGCCAACAGCACCAGCATGGGCTGCCAGTCGATGGCCAGACTGTGCAGACCGTCGATCAGCAAGCGCAGCGTAATGGCCAGCGCAGCCAGTTTAGGCGCAGCGGCAATGATGAGGGTGACGGAGGTCGGAGCACCTTGGTAGACGTCCGGCGACCACATGTGGAATGGCGCCGTAGCCAGCTTGAAGCCCAGGCCGGTCACAATGAACACCACACCAAACACCAAGGGCAGGCGCTCAGCCTGGCCGGAACCGATGACCGCTGCGATCTGGTTGAGGTCGAGCGAACCGGTGGCACCGTAAATCATCGACATGCCGTACAGCAGCACGCCGGATGCCATGGAGCCCAGCACGAAGTACTTCATGGCTGCCTCGCTGGATGCCAGGTGATCGCGGCGAACCGCCACCAGTGCATACAAGGCGAAAGACATGAGTTCCAGGCCCAGATAGACCGTGAGCATGCTGCCTGCGGAAATCATCACCATCTGGCCCAGCAGGGCAAACAGCGTGAGCGAGTAGAGCTCACCCCCATTACGCGTCATGTCGCGGGCTTCGTTATAGCCACGACCATAAATCAGGGTGGCGATCACTGCCAAGTAGGAAACCACTTTCAGAAAGTGGGCCAGCGAATCCATAACGAACAGACCGCTGAACGTCGTGCCCGCCACACCGGCATTCCACTGAATCAGTTGCACGACGGTCAGAATTACCAGCGAAGTCAGGCTAAGCAGGAAGGTGGCGTGCCGCGTCTCGGATTTGCTGAAAGCGTCAATCAGCAGAACTGTGCCTGCCATGATCAACAGCAAGATCTCGGGCAGAGCCAAAGCGAAGTCAAAAGAATTTTGCATGGTCATCAAGGCTTACAGTTTCGAGATGGCGATGTGTTGCAGCAGCGCATCGACCGACACGTGCATGACATCCGTAAAGGGCTTGGGATAAATGCCCATGTAGAGCACAGCAATCGCCAATACCCCAAGAATGAAGAACTCACGGCCATTGATATCACTCATGCCGCGTACCTTGTCATTGGTGATCTCGCCGTAGGCCACACGCTTGAGCATCCACAGGGAGTAGGACGCCCCCAGAATAAGCGAAGTGGCGGCCAGCAGACCGATCCAGAAGTTGTACTGAACCGAGGCGACAATCACCATGAACTCGCCGACGAAACCACTGGTAGCCGGCAGGCCCGCATTGGCCATAGAGAACAGTACAAAGAAGGTAACGAAACGCGGCATGACATTCACCACGCCACCGTAATCGGCAATCTCGCGGCTATGCAGGCGATCGTACAGCACGCCAATACACAGGAACATGGCGCCCGAGATAAAGCCGTGGGAGATCATCTGCACAATGCCGCCTTCCAGGCCGCCTTGATTGAAGATGAAAAAGCCCAGGGTCACAAAGCCCATGTGCGCCACAGACGAATAGGCCACCAGTTTTTTCATGTCCTGCTGCACAATCGCCACCAGGCCAATGTAGATCACGGCGATTAGCGACAGCGCAATCATCAGGCCCGACAGCGTTTGCGACGCATCAGGCACGATGGGCAGGGAGAAGCGCAGGAAGCCATAAGCCCCCAGCTTCAGCATGATGGCTGCCAGCACGACCGAACCACCTGTGGGTGCTTCAACGTGAGCGTCCGGCAACCAGGTATGCACCGGCCACATGGGGACTTTCACTGCGAAAGCCGCCAACAGAGCCAGGAAGATGAGGATCTGCGGTGTGTGCGCCAGCGCGGTCTTGTGCCAGGTGAGGATGTCGAACGAACCGCCCGAAACATGCCACAGGTAGATGAAGGCCACCAGCATCAGCAGCGAACCGAGCAGCGTATACAAGAAGAACTTGAATGCTGCGTACACGCGATTCGGGCCGCCCCACACACCGATGATGAGATACATCGGGATGAGCGTGGCCTCAAAGAACACGTAGAACAGCATGGCATCAAGCGCTGCGAATACGCCGATCATGAGGCCTGAAAGAATCAGGAACGCCCCCATGTACTGCGACACGCGACTGGTGATGACTTCCCAACCTGCCAGCACCACGATGATGGTGATGAAGGCGGTCAGCAGCACAAACCACAGTGAAATGCCATCCACTCCCAGGTGGTAATTGACCGAAAAGCTTTCGATCCAGGGAGTGAGTTCAACAAACTGCATGTTGGCTGTGTAAGGGTCGAAACCCGTGTACAGCGGAATGGTCACCAAGAAGCCGAGAACGGCACCGACCAGCGACAACACTCTTGTAAGTTCGGGCCTTTCATCGCGGCCGACCAGCAAAACTACCAGGCCGGCAACGATGGGCACGAAAATCGCAAGCGTTAACCATGGAAATGTAGAAGACGCCATATCGCTAGCCATCAGTGAACCATCAGCACGAAAAAGGTTAATAAAGCCATGATCCCGATGATCATCGCAAAGGCGTAGTGATAGATGTAGCCGGACTGCAGGTGACGGCTGACAGCAGCCACCCAGCCAACCACACGGGCGCTGCCGTTGACGACCAAGCCGTCAATCAGGCTGCGATCACCGCCCTTCCAGAAACCATGACCCAGGCAACGGGCACCACGCGCAATGACCTGTTCATTGAACCAGTCGGCGTAGTACTTGTTCTCGAGAATGCGGTTGAGACCCGAAAACGCACTGTAGATTTTGCCGGGCAGCGCGGGATTAACCACGTAGCAGTACCAGGCGACGACCAGACCGGCGACCATGAGCCAGAACGGGACCGTAACGAAACCGTGCAGCGCATAAGCCATCCAGCCATGCCAGTGGCTAGCCAGTGTGGCCAACGCCGGATGCTCCGGTGATACCGTGATCACGCCATCGAAGAAACTGCCAAACAGAATCGGTTCCGCGAACAAGAAACCTGCCACCACTGAAGGCACAGCCAGCACCACCAGCGGCAAGGTAACCACCCAGGGCGACTCTTGAGGATCGCCGGCAGGTTGATGACCGCCATGGCCGTGATCTTGCGGATGCGGCGGGTTGCGGAAGCGCTCCGGGCCGTGGAACACCAGGAAATACACGCGGAAGGAATACAGTGAGGTCACGAACACGCCGATCAGCGTGGCGTAGTAAGCAAAGCTTGCGCCCCAGACATTGGCTGCACCGGCTGCCTCGATGATCTGCTCCTTGGAATAGAACCCGGAGAAGAACGGCGTGCCAACCAAGGCCAGTGTACCGATCAAGAAGGTGATCCAAGTAATCGGCATGTACTTACGCAAGCCACCCATATTGCGGATGTCCTGATCGTGATGCATGCCGATGATGACCGAACCCGCACCCAAGAACAGCAGCGCCTTAAAGAACGCGTGCGTCATGAGGTGGAAGATGGCGCCGGAGTACATCGATGCACCCAGTGCCACTGTCATGTAACCCAGCTGGGACAGCGTGGAATACGCCACCACCCGCTTGATGTCGTTTTGAATGACGCCAAGCACGCCCAGGAACAGCGCACCAATCGCACCAATCACGATAATGAAGGACAGCGCGGTTGAAGAGAGTTCGAACACGGGCGAGAAACGCGCCACCATGAAAATACCCGCCGTCACCATGGTTGCCGCGTGAATCAGCGCGGAAATCGGTGTGGGGCCTTCCATGGAATCTGGCAACCAGGTGTGCAGCGGCACTTGCGCCGACTTACCCATGGCACCAACAAACAGACAGATGCAGGCCACGGTGAGCAGTTTCCAATCGGTACCCGGGAATGGCATATCGGCCAATTCCTGGCTACGCGCGAACACTTCACCGTAGTGCACGCTGCCGGTCCATGCGAACAGCAAACCAATGCCAAGCAAAAAACCGAAGTCGCCCACGCGGTTGATCAGGAACGCCTTCATGTTGGCAAACACAGCGGTGGGCCGCGTATACCAGAAACCGATCAACAGATACGACACCAGACCGACCGCTTCCCAGCCAAAGAACAGCTGCACCATGTTGTTGGCCATGACCAGCATCAGCATGGAGAAGGTGAACAGCGAGATGTACGAGAAGAAGCGCTGATAACCCGGGTCGTCAGCCATGTAGCCGATGGTGTAGATGTGCACCATGAGCGACACACCGGTTACCACCACCATCATCAAGGCGGAAAGGTTGTCAATCAGGAAGCCCAGTTGCAGCGGCGTGGAACCGATGACCGTCCACGTGTACAGCACACCGTCATAGGTGTGGCCGCCCACTGTCTGAAACAGCGTAATGACCGAGCCCACGAACGACAGGGCCACCAGGGCGATAGTAATGACATGCGAACCGCGACGCGACACAGAGCGCCCCAGAAAGCCCGTCCCAAACAGACCGGTCAGCAAAGCTCCCAACAAGGGCGCCAGCGCGATCAACAGGTAAAAACTTGGAGAATTCATTTTTGCGCGACCCCATCAACCCTTGAGCTGATCCAGTTCTTCGACATTGATCGTATTCATGTTGCGGAACAGCAGCACCAGAATTGCCAGACCAATCGCAGCCTCGGCGGCGGCCACAGTCAGCACGAAGAACACAAAGACCTGACCAGCGGTATCACCAAACCATGTCGAGAACGCCACCAAATTGATGTTGGCGGACAGCAACATGAGTTCGATGGACATCAAAAGAATGATCAGGTTGCGGCGGTTCAGGAAGAAACCAAAGATACCGATGGTGAAAAGTATCGCCGCCAATATCAGGAAATGAGCGAGTGTCAATGTCATTTTGCTTCCCCTTGGGCGCTTTGGCCTGCCGGACCGGAATCCTTGGGCACCTGGATGTTGGCCATGCGCACACGATCTTTGGCACGCACCCGCACTTGTTTGCTCGGGTCGGTACGCTTGACGTCAGTACGCTTGCGCAAGGTGAGCGCGATGGCTGCCACCATGCCCACCAACAGAATCACGCCACCGACTTGCACCGCGAAGATGTAGTCGGTGTACATGGCCTCGCCCAGCGCGAGGGTGTTGTTGTAGTCGTCAGGGCGCGCTGCCTGAGGGCCGGCTGCGCTCCAAGTGGTGCCCAGCACAAAGGCCATTTCCAGCACCATAATGGCGGCAATGACCAAGCCCAGCGGTAAGTACGCCTTGAAGCCAGCCCGCAGGTCTTCCATGCGGATGTCGAGCATCATGACCACAAACAGGAACATGACGAGCACGGCACCGACATAGACGATGACCAGCAGCAAGGAGAGGAACTCTGCACCCAGCAGCATCCACAACATGGACGCAGTAAAAAAGGTGAGAATCAGGTGCAGCACCGCTGTAACCGGGCTGCGCGCAGTCACCACCCGTGCTGCCGCAACGACAAGCACGATGGCGAGTATATAAAACAGGACAGTGACAAAATTCATGAGTTTCAGGTCCCGGCTTCAACGATAAGGGGCATCCGCTGCGCGGCGCGCGGCGATTTCGGACTCGTAGCGGTCGCCAACGGCCAGCAACATATCCTTGGTGAAGTAAAGGTCGCCACGTTTCTCTCCGTGATATTCGTGGATATGAGTTTCCACGATGGAGTCCACGGGACAGCTTTCTTCACAGAACCCACAGAAAATACATTTCGTGAGGTCGATGTCGTAGCGCGTGGTGCGGCGTGTGCCGTCCTCGCGCTCTGCTGACTCGATGGAAATCGCCAGTGCCGGGCAAACGGCTTCGCACAGTTTGCAGGCAATGCATCGCTCTTCACCGTTGTCGTAGCGGCGCAGCGCATGCAGGCCGCGGAACCGGGGCGAGGTCGGCGTTTTCTCGTGCGGATACCGCAGCGTGACCTTGCGCTTGAAGAAGTACTTCCCTGTCAGGCGCATGCCTTTCAGCATTTCGGTCAACATCAGGCTGCCGAAAAAATCTTTAATAGCTTCCATAATTGGCTCCCGATTCCTTATTGCCAGATGTTCCAAGGCGTCTGCATCCAGATCGCAAGAACCACCAGCCAGATACCTGTCAGCGGAATGAATACTTTCCAACCCAGGCGCATGATCTGGTCATAGCGGTAGCGAGGGAATGTGGCGCGGAACCAGATGAACATCGACACAACGCAGAAAGTCTTCAAGCCCAGCCACAACCAGCCGGGAATCCAGGTCAGCGGAGCGATGTCAATCGGGGCCGCCCAGCCGCCCAGGAACATGATGGATGCCATGGCCGACAGCAGAATCATGTTGGCATATTCACCCAGGAAGAACAGGGCGAAGCCCATCCCGGAATATTCCACCATGTGGCCGGCCACGATTTCGGATTCGCCTTCCACCACGTCGAACGGGTGGCGAGCAGTTTCTGCCACGATACAAATCACGTAGATGACGAACAGCGGCAGCAGCGGCAACCAGTTCCAAGACATGAAGTTGATACCACGCTCGGCAAACCAGCCTACGTTCTGACCATCGACAATGCCCGACAGATTGAGTGTGCCGGAAACCAGCAACACAGCTACCAACACAAAGCCAATCGCCAACTCGTAAGAAAGCATTTGAGCCGCAGCACGCAAAGCACCCAAAAAGGCGTAACGCGAGTTTGACGCCCAGCCTGCGATGATGATGCCGTAAACGCCCACCGAAGTGATGGCCATAATGAACAGCAGGCCGGCGTTGACATCGGCCAGCACAACTTCCGGGCCAAAGGGAATGACGGCCCATGCTGCCAAAGCGGGCATCAGCGTGACAACCGGGCCGAGGCGATACAGCACCTTGTTGGCCTCGGAAGGCGTGATGACTTCCTTGGTGAGCAGCTTGAATACGTCAGCGAACGGCTGCAGCAAGCCACGATAGCCCACGCGGTTCGGCCCCTTGCGCACGTGCATGAAGCCAATCATCTTGCGTTCCCAGTATGTGAGATAAGCCACACACAGGATGATGGGCAAGGCGATGAGGACAATCTTAATCAGTGTCCATACCACGTACCAGGCGGTTTCGCCCAGCAGGCCCGTACCAAATGAATGAAGAGGGTTGAGCCATTCCATGTTACACACGCTCCACGTTCAATTGGCCGTCCGCGGCACCCAGCGCCAGCGTTTCAGGGAACGCTGCGGAAATACGCACGCAGCCATCGGCGACGGTGTCGTCGAGTTGCGCAGGCAACGTCACCTGGCCTTGTGCCGAGCTAATACGCACCGCGTCACCGGATTCAATGCCCAGGCCTTGCAGTGTTGCCGCCGACATGCGAGCGCGTGGCGCCTGCGATGCCGTGGTTTCTTGCAAAGGCTGCGAGCGACGCACAATGGCGTCACTGCGGTAGATCGGCACGTCCGTCACGCGCTCCAGGCCCTGCCCTGCTGCCACCGAAGTCAACGCCGGTGCGGCCTTAATTTCATTCGACAAGCGGCTTTCGATACCGGCTGCCAGCACAGCGTCGCGTACGGTTTCAGAGCTTTCGTCGTCAAAGCCTTGCAGCTCGAAGAAGTTGCCCAACACACGCAGCACTTTCCAAGCCGGGCGGGTGTCGCCCAGCGGCGCAGTGGCTGCCTTAAAGCTTTGCGCACGCCCTTCTGCGTTAACAAAGGTGCCGGAGGTTTCGGTAAAGGGCGAAACCGGCAGCATGACATCGGCCCACTCTTCGGCGGCAGACTTGTACGAAGTCAGCGCCACGGCGAAACCGCTGTTCTTAAGCGTTTGCACGGCCTGAGCACCGTTGGCTGCATCCATGGACAGCTCTGCGTTCAGAACCAGATAAGCCTTGAGCGGCTCAGCCAGCATCTGGGCAGCGCTGCGCCCGCCATTACGGGGCAAGGCGTCCGCCAGATAACCACCAACGGTGTTGCCGCCTTCGGTCAGGAAGCCAAAACGCGCTTCGACCTGACGAGCGACTTCTGCCGCGTTGGCTGCAATCTGTGTAGCCTGGCTGGAAGCCACGGCCATATTGCCCAACAGCACAGCCGTACGTTGACCCGATGCTAAACCAGCGGCGATGGCGCGTGCGGCCTCGGAAACCTGTACGCCGTTGAATGCGGGGGAAGCGTCCTGTTCGCGCGCTTGCGCAACAGCAACGGAAACTTCCGCCAAGGCATTGGCAATGGCGCTCGGTGCGACGGTAAGACGACCGGCCACATTGAACAGCGGGTCGTCCGCGGCAGAATCAATGAAATAAATCTGTGCGCCGCGCTTGGCCGCCTGACGCAGGCGTTGAGCCATAAGCGGGTGATCCTTGCGCAGGAAGGAACCCACCACCAGCACACGATCCACCTCGTTGAGTTCGGCCACCGGCATGCCCAACCAAGGCGCACCGGAAAGCGCCTGATCGAATGCGGGATCCACCTGGCGTAAACGGAAGTCAACGTTTTCGCTGCCCAGGGCACGTGTCAGGCGCGCCAACAGCGACAGTTCTTCTGTCGTGGCCGTGGCGGTACCCAATGCACCCAGTTGCTCCGCGCCGAATTCTTCGCGAATCATGTTGATCGTCTGCACCACCACCTGCAGCGCATCGCTCCAGGAAGCTTCACGCCATTCGCCGTCTTCACCGCGAATCATGGGGTGGGTAAGGCGATCTTCGGTGTACAGGCCTTCGTAGGAGAAGCGGTCACGGTCGCTGATCCAGCACTCGTTGACCTCTTCGTTTTCAAAGGGCACGACACGCTTGACGCGGTCAAGCTTCACCTGTGCAATCAGGTTCGCACCCAGGCTGTCATGCGGGCTGACCGTGCGGCGGCGAGCCAATTCCCAGGGGCGGGCGTTCATCTTGTAAGGCTTGGACAACAGCGCGCCAACCGGGCAGAGGTCGATCACGTTGCCGGACAGTTCCGATTCAACCGACTTGCCGATAAAGGTGGTGATTTCAGCGAATTCGCCACGATTCACCATGCCGATTTCCATGATGCCGCCGATCTCTTCACCGAAGCGCACACAGCGCGTGCAGTGAATGCAACGCTGCATACCATCGGTGGAGATCAGTGGGCCCATGTTCTTGGCCGGCACCACCCGCTTGGTTTCCTGGTAGCGGGAAGCCGACTTGCCGTAGCCGACGGCGAGGTCCTGCAACTGGCACTCACCGCCCTGGTCACAGACCGGGCAATCAAGCGGGTGATTGATCAGCAGGAATTCCATAACGGAATTCTGCGCAGCAATGGCCTTCTCGGAGCGCGTGTGCACAACCATGCCGTTGGTGACGGGTGTGGCGCAGGCAGGCATGGCCTTGGGCGCCTTCTCGACATCAACCAGGCACATGCGACAGTTAGCCGCAACGGAAAGCTTCTTGTGATAGCAAAAATGCGGAATGTAGACCCCTAGCTTGTGAGCAGCCTGGATAACCATGCTGCCTTCGGGCGCTTCCGTCTTGATGCCGTCGATGGTGACTTCAACCATTACGTGTGTCCTGCCTACAGATATTTGGGCACCACACATTGCTTATGCTCAATGTGGTGTGCGAATTCGTCGCGGAAATGCTTGATAAAACTACGTACCGGCATGGCCGCCGCGTCGCCCAGGGCGCAGATGGTGCGGCCCATGATGTTCTGCGCGACGGAATCGAGCACGTCGAGATCTTCGGGCCGACCCTGGCCGTTCTCGATGCGATTCACCATGCGATACAACCAGCCCGTACCCTCGCGACAGGGTGTGCACTGGCCGCAGCTTTCCTCGAAATAGAAATAAGACAACCGCAGCAGCGACTTCACCATGCAGCGGGTTTCGTCCATGACAATGACGGCGCCCGAACCCAGCATGGAGCCTGCTTTGGCGATAGAGTCGTAATCGAGGTTGGTCTCCATCATGATGT
This sequence comes from Achromobacter sp. F4_2707, assembly GCF_047501535.1. Taxonomy (NCBI): domain Bacteria; kingdom Pseudomonadati; phylum Pseudomonadota; class Betaproteobacteria; order Burkholderiales; family Alcaligenaceae; genus Achromobacter; species Achromobacter sp. F4_2707. The sequence continues at coordinate 95,636 of NZ_JAZDRJ010000006.1, read as the reverse complement.
CGGCAGGCAGCACCGGTGCGGATGAGCCGCCGGGGATCACTGCCTTGAGCTTACGCCCGCCGCGCATGCCGCCGGCCAGTTCCAGCAACTTGCTGAAAGGCGTGCCCAGCGGCACTTCGTAGTTGCCGGGGAGTTCGACGTCGCCCGACACGGAGAAGATTTTGGTGCCGCCTGCGTTGGGCACACCGATATCCAGGTAAGCCTGCCCGCCATTACGGATAATCCATGGCACGGAAGCAAAGGTTTCCGTGTTGTTAATGGTGGTGGGTTTGCCATACAAGCCGAAGCTGGCCGGGAAAGGCGGTTTGAAGCGCGGCTGCCCTTTCTTGCCTTCCAGTGATTCCAGCAGAGCGGTTTCTTCGCCACAGATATAAGCACCGTAGCCGTGGAAGGCATGGAGCTGGAAGCTGAATTCGGAACCCAGGATGTTGTCGCCCAGGAAGCCGGCGGCGCGCGCCTGTTCGAGCGCTTCTTCAAAACGCTTGTAGACTTCGAAAATTTCGCCGTGAATGTAGTTGTAGCCGACGCTGATGCCCATGGAGTAGGCGGCGATGGCCATGCCTTCAATCACCAAATGCGGGTTGAAGCGCAGCAGGTCACGGTCTTTGAATGTGCCGGGTTCACCTTCGTCGGAATTACACACCAGATACTTCTGACCCGGCAGCGCGCGCGGCATAAAGCTCCATTTCAAGCCGGTGGGGAAGCCAGCACCGCCACGCCCACGCAAGGCGGAGGTTTTGAGTTCCGCGATGACGTCATCCGGCGTCATGCCGGTGGTAAGAATCTTGCGCAGCGCCTCGTAGCCACCGCGCTTGACGTAGTCTTCCAGACCCCAGTTCGTGCCATCCAGGCCGTCCAACAGCTGCGGCTGAATATGACGGCCATGAAAGATCATGCTGGTGGAGAGATCGCCACCCGGGTTGGGATTCAGGCCCTGAGCGAATCGTTGCAGAAAATCGGGAGCGCTCATGCAGATTCCCCCTGCTTCTTGAGTTCTTCAATCATTTCGTCAATCCTGCCTTGCTCCATGCGCACACACATGTGGTGGTTGTTGAGCAGCATGACCGGCGAGTCGCCGCACGAGCCCATGCATTCGCCTTCAGCAAGGGAAAACAGGCCGTCCGGCGTCGTTTCGCCGTAGTCGATACCGAGTTTTTCCTTGAGGTATTCACCCGACTTCACGCCATCGCGCAATGCGCATGGCAAGTTGGTGCACACCGTAATCTTGAAGCGCCCCACCGGGTGACGGTCAAACATGTCGTAGAAGCTTAGGACTTCCTGGACAGCGATGGCGGGCACACCGATGTAATCGGCCACTTCGGCGACTACTTCAGTAGATACCCAGCCTTTCTCTTCCTGTGCGATGGTCAGCGCAGCCATGATGGCGGACCTTCTCTGGTCTGCCGGGAACTTGGCAAGTTCCCGGTCGATTCTTTGATAAGCCTGTGCGGAAAGCAGCATAGTTGAAATCCGGTATATACCTTGGCGACGGCCTTAGCGGTCGATCTCGCCGAACACGATGTCCTGGGTGCCGATGATGGTAACGGCGTCGGCCAGCATATGACCGCGTGACATGACGTCCAGGGATTGCAAATGAGCGAAGCCGGGAGCCCGGATCTTCATGCGATACGGCTTATTGCCGCCATCGGACACCATGTAGATGCCGAACTCGCCCTTGGGATGCTCCACCGCAGCGTAGGATTCACCTGCCGGCACATGCATGCCTTCGGTGAACAGCTTGAAGTGGTGGATCAGGTCTTCCATGCCCTCTTTCATGCGTTCCCTGGGCGGTGGTGCAACCTTGTAGTTGTCAACAATCACCGGCCCCGGGTTGTTGCGCAACCATTCCACACACTGGCGGATAATACGGTTGCTTTCACGCATTTCAGCGATACGGCACAGATAACGGTCGTAGCAGTCGCCGTTCACGCCGACAGGAACGTCGAATTCCACGCGGTCGTAGACTTCGTAGGGCTGATTCTTGCGGATATCCCACTCGATGCCCGAACCGCGCAGCATGGGGCCGCTAAAGCCCATAGCCATGGCCAGTTCCGGCGACACCACACCAACATCAACCAGGCGCTGTTTCCAGATACGGTTGTCCGTAAGCAGGGTTTCGTATTCGTCCACACAGGCCGGGAAGCGGTTGGTGAAGTCTTCGATAAAGTCCAGCAGCGAACCGGAGCGCGCATCGTTCATAGCGCGCAGTTCTTTTTCGCTGCGATATTTGCTGCCGCCCTCGTACTGAGGCATGGTGTCGGGCAAGTCGCGGTAAACACCGCCCGGGCGGTAGTAGGCCGCGTGCATGCGGGCGCCGGAAACCGCCTCGTAAACGTCCATGAGGTCTTCACGCTCGCGGAAGGCATACAGGAAGACCGCCATGGCGCCGACGTCAAGCGCATGCGAACCGAGCGACATCAGGTGGTTCAGGATTCGTGTGATCTCGTCGAACATCACACGAATGTATTGCGCCCGCAGCGGCACTTTGAGGCCCAGCAGGTTTTCCACCGCCATCACATAGGCATGTTCGTTGCACATCATGGAAACGTAGTCGAGACGGTCCATGTAGGGCAGCGCCTGCAGATACGTGCGGTGCTCTGATAATTTTTCAGTGGCCCGGTGCAGCAAACCGATATGCGGGTCGGCACGCTGGATGACTTCGCCATCCATTTCTAGCACCAGACGCAGCACACCGTGCGCCGCCGGGTGCTGGGGACCAAAGTTCAGGGTGTAATTCTTAATTTCAGCCATGCTCAGCGCCCTATTCCGTAACCTTCTTCACGCACGACACGCGGGGTAATTTCACGCGGCTCGATAGAAACCGGCTGGTAAACCACCCGCTTCTGTTCGGTGTCGTAACGCATTTCAACATGCCCGGAAATCGGGAAATCCTTGCGGAAGGGGTGGCCAATAAAGCCGTAGTCGGTAAGGATGCGACGGAGGTCCGGGTGGCCCTCAAACACGATGCCGAAGAGGTCGAAGGCTTCGCGTTCAAACCAGTTCAGCGCGGGCCAGACATCCACCAGGCTGGGCAGCAGAGGGAATTCGTCATCTTCTGTGTAGCAGCGCACACGCAAGCGCCAGTTCTGCGTGACGGACAACAGGTGCAGAACCACGGCATAGCGGTGCGGATGGGGGTTGTCTTCCGCAGGCAGTGTGGGCGCGCCCCAGGCGGAATAGTCGATTCCGCAAAGGTCGATGGCGACCTGGAACGCCAGATCGGGGTTATCGCGCAGTGCCTTACAGGTATCGAGCCAATCTTTGGCGGGAACAATGAGGGTGAGCTCATTGAGTTCCTGCACCAGCGTAACGGAATCACCGAAAGCTGTTCGCAGGTTGTTTTCAAGCGTTTCGAGCCGAGTCATATTACAAGCAAGTCAACGTTGTCGGGTGCCGAGTAAGGCTCAGCGCGCAATGGTATTGGTGAGGCGGATCTTGTTCTGCAGCTGCAGCAAACCGTAGATCAGGGCTTCAGCCGTAGGCGGGCAGCCCGGCACGTAGATATCGACCGGAACAATGCGGTCGCAGCCGCGCACCACCGAATAAGAATAGTGGTAGTAACCGCCGCCGTTCGCACAGGAGCCCATGGACACCACCCAGCGGGGTTCCGCCATTTGGTCGTACACCTTGCGCAGGGCTGGCGCCATTTTGTTGCACAGCGTGCCGGCAACAATCATCACGTCGGACTGACGCGGGCTGGGCCGGAAGATAATGCCGAATTGGTCCATGTCGTAGCGCGCTGCGCCGGCCTGCATCATCTCGACCGCGCAACAGGCCAACCCGAATGTCATGGGCCACATGGAGCCTGTTTTCGCCCAGTTCAGAAACTTATCTGCACTGGTCGTGATGAACCCTTCTTTCATAATGCCGTCGATAGCCATAATTCTGCCTATTCAGTGCCGCGATACTGTTGGGCGGCCCCTTGAGCCGCCCTTGAGAATGGGAGGGAAATTATTCCCAATCGAGTGCGCCTTTCTTCCACTCGTAGATGAAGCCGACTGTGAGGATGCACAGGAAGACCATGACTGTCCAGAAGCCGACCAGGCCGACTGTGCCATTAGCCAGCGCCCAGGGGAACAAAAAGGCGATTTCCAGATCGAACATGATGAACAGAATGGCCACCAAGTAGTAGCGCACATCGAACTTCATGCGGGTGTCGCCAAAGGCTTCAAAACCACACTCATAAGGCGATAATTTTTCATCGTAAGGCCGGTGCGGGCCCAGCAGCCGACCGGCGGCCAGAAGCGCAAAACCGATAACGGTGCCGACGATGATGAAAAGAAGAACTGGGAAGTATTCCTGCATACCCATGCCACGCATCCGGTCTCAAAGATTAAACCCCTGGATTGTAGCATTTTGAACGAAGCTCTTTCCAGGCTTGGTGCTGCCGGATACACATGAGCATGCACTGTGCCAGCCATATTGAGAATGCGTCTCAACCTGGATGGACACAGGATTATTTTCTCGTGGTTAACCCTTGGTTTGGGCAAACTTCACAGTCCACCCAGGTCGCGAAGTGCCCCGTTACGGGAGCGATGGCACACTTTTTAAAACACTCCACGCTCGCCAGTACGTTTTTCACGTACCCAGACTCAATGACACCAGCACTCTGCGAGAAAAAAAGGGGAGTATGAGTGCGAGAACCACACACAAAAACAGTCCGAAATCGTTGTGAAATAACAACGAAGGCTATCCACCTGACTCATCACGAAATTGCACCTGCCGTCTGAAAACATCAACAGCGCAACGCGTCGACGCACGCCACCCACTAAACACGAGAAGCCCGCAGCGTCACGCAGCAATTGCAGCGACACGCTCAGCACCAACGACAAAAAACCACCCGAAGGTGGCTTTTTGCTTTGCGTCTTTCTTTCGCAGCCGCGACAAGCGCGGCTGCTTCGGTTTGCATAGGCGAGCTATGCGTGTCGATTAGAAGCGGTGACGCAGACCAACAGCAACAGTGCTCTTCTTGGCGTCGTCTACGAGACCAGCGTTCTTCTGGTAAGCACCGTAAGCGTACACGTTGGTGCGCTTGGACAGATCGTAGGTGTAGCCCAGAGCATAAGTGTGCTGCTTCTCGAGCGAAGCCTCACCACCGGTGAAACGATCGGGATCGCTACGCGGATCGATCATGCCCCAGGAAACCATCAGGTTGCCAGCACCCAGAGGAGCGGACAAGCCGACCAAGTAGGAGTTGGCCTTGAAGCCCTTGTCGAACTCGCCAATGCGGTTACCGGTTGCTGCCCAATTGCCAGTGCTGTCCAAATAGTTCAGGCTGCTGTCAGGGCCAAGACCGGCAGATGCGTAAGCACCGTCACGCAACTGACCAAAGGCACCCGAAAGCTTCACGACTTCAAAGTCGTAAGAAGCGCCAAGCACCCACTGCTTCACTGTGACGGACTCACCAGCGTTGTTCTGACGTGGAACAGGGACACCGAGAACAGTTGTCGGCTCGGAAGCGCGGCTATTTTGCTTTTGGTCGTAGCTCAGCGCAACACCCAAGGGGCCGTTGGCATAGCGAAGACCAGTCGAGAACGCACGCACGTTAGGATTGCGCAGTTCTTCATGTGTTGCCGATTGCCCGCCATTAGTATTAAACGAGTAAGCAACGCCGAATTGGAAGCCCGAGAAGTTGGGGGTTACGTACTTAACGGTGTTGTCCATGCGGTTCGTGTTGATAGCCGCAAACGCTTGACCACCGTTAGCCAGACCGAAGCCGCCGCCGAAGGGGTCGATCATGCCGAGCAGGAAGTCGGTACCGACGTTGTGCTGGCGACCAAAGCGCAGGCTACCCCAGCTGTCGCTGGCCAGACCAATCCAGGCTTGACGGCTGAATTGACGATCCATGCCGGTGCCGTGCTGTTGGAAGCCACCGCTACCAATGTTGAAGCCTTGCTCCAGGGTGAATTCGGCGCGCAGGCCATTGCCGAGATCTTCAGTACCGCGCAGGCCGAAACGGCTGCCGGACTGACCGTTCTGGGTGCCGTCGTGCAGACCGGTGCGGGTGCTCTTTACGGTTTGAGTGGCGCCAGTTGTGGTGTTACGAACCTCACCTTTGCTCTGGTGCCAGCCGAAGCCAGCGTCAATCAGACCGTAAAGGGTAACGGACGTTTCTGCCTGGGCAACGCCGGTGAAACCGAGCGCAAGAGCAGCAGCGAGCAGAGTCTTTTTCATGTAAGAAATCTCCGTAGATTTTGAGTAACTTGTAGAGCAGCGACTACAACGACCTGTGCTGCTGCTCTTTTCAACTCCGCGATGGGAAGTTGGTGCTATTGCATCAAAATTCACGAAACATTGCCATCGTGGCGACGCAAAAGCGCCATATTTTCCGTTTTGGTGTTGGTTGTTAGCAACAAACCGGCCATATTCAGAGAAAATGCCAAGTAGTTACCCTGAGGGGGATGTTGCCGCGCCGCAACAGCCGGAAAAGCGGTTTTCCGTGCTTTAACGACATGCTTCCCAACGACACAAAACTGCTTTCACCCAAGCGCGGCGGGGCGGGGTTGGCCGCATTGCCAGCAGTCAGAGAATTGCGGCTCCAGCCATTCGTCGCAATGACTGCAATGCCAGTGAGGGCGGCCCGCATCGTCTGCGCTTTGCCCGCTGTCAATAATGCGCAGGGCGACTTCTTTATGCTCGGGGTTTTCAATCCACAGGTCGGGGCCGCATTGATCGACCGGGATTTCCCCGGCCACGGCATGCAGATGCACGCCCGTCAAGCGGCTGGGGATGCCCGCCTGCTCCAGCAGATTCACCCAATGTTGGCCCAGCATGAGGCTGGGTGCGCGCGTCAGACGCATAATCATGACACCTCCCCAGTAACAGAGTGTTTGGCCAGCATTTGGCTGCAGACTCGATTGCGGCCCTGTTCTTTGGCCCGATAAAGAGCACAGTCGGCCGCGGCGAAAAACGCTTGCATGTGGCCGATTTCAGCCGGCGCTGCCGCCACCACACCTATGCTGACGCTCAGACAATCATTATCAACCTGAGAGTGCTCAATACCCAGGCTGTAAACGGTGCTGCGTAGCCGTTCGGCCGTTTCCATAGCAGCCGGCAAATCTGCACCGACGAGCACAACGGCAAATTCCTCGCCCCCATAGCGACACAGAAGGTCTGAGCCGCGAGCCTGCTTGCTTAGGGCTTGCGCCACCTTAACCAGCACCTGATCGCCTGCAGCGTGACCATAGTGATCGTTATAACGCTTGAAGTTATCAACGTCCAACAGCAGCAAGGCCATCATATTGCCGCTGCGTAGGGCGCTTTGCCACTCACGCCGGATGAATTCATCGAAACGGCGGCGGTTGGCGATGCCAGTGAGCGCGTCAGTGAGTGAAAGCTCGGCCAGCTTCTGGTTGGCGGCGGCAAGTTCCCGGGTACGGTCCGCCACGCGCTGTTCGAGCTCATCGGATTGGCTGCGCAACTGCCCGGCCATGGTTTCCAATGAACGGGTAAGGCTGTTGATTTCCCAGATAGGGCTGGGCGGCGGCAGCGCCGCCTGCCACTGGCCCCGCCCCAGTTGCCGCGCCCACGCCTCCATGCGCAATAGCGGGTGGGTAAGCCAGGTCAGCAAAAACAATATGCTCAGTACACCTATCGTGAGAAACAGCGCTGTGAGGTAGAAGACGTCACGCAGAAGCGGAGTGGCGGTACCGCTGAGCCAGCTTTGCGGCAGCAAGGTGGCAAGCAATATATGGGGGCCATCCGGCAGGCGAATCGTCTGCCAGTCCAGCAAGTGGGTTTTACCGCCTACCTGAATAAAACGGTTGCCTGCACTGCTTTTGTCTTCCGCTATCGCCGCCGCGGCAGCCCGGATCAGCGGGTTATCAATATTGTGCATGCTGATGCCGTGATCCCCTTCCGGCTCAAGCGCATGCACCAGGCTGTCGTCGGAACTTGCCAGCAAGTTGCCATTTTCTTCTGCAAGGAAAACCAGTTGTTCATGATTGCGGGTGTGGTGCTTCAGAAAATCACTAATCTGCTGTAAAGCGACATCAGCAGAAATCACACCCAAAAAGCGGTTTTGAGCATCGTATACAGCAGAGGAAACCCCAATGCCCAGCCCGTTGTACTGGTTACGTTCGTCCATGGTGGTGTAGCGGTACACCGGATACCAGCGCAAGCCTTCGTGCGTGGTTGCCTGCTGATACCAAACCGTGCGGCGCGCGTCGAAATACGGGTTGCCTTTGATGAATTGTTCGCTGGGCTGGTTGCCTTTCACCACCCAATGAACTTGCATTGCACGGCCCGTTTCTAAGGTAGCGAACTGTAGACGCACATTGCGATCACTACCGGTCGGCGGGCGGCTGGCAGCAAAGTATTCACCCCTTGTGTTGGCCACGGAAAGAAAAGTCAGCTGCGGCTGAACACGCAGTTGCGACAGCAGAATGCTGAGCATTTGCTGTGGCTCATCCAGACTGATGATGCCGTTGCGAAACAGTTCAATCGCAAAAACGGCCTGTCGCGGTGCATCAAAAAACGATTCAATCCGCGCCCGCAGCTGCCGGGCCAGCTCGCTCGCCTGCTGTTGCATCAAGCGCTCGGCCGCCTGTTGCGTAGCAGAGTATGACAACCAAGTCACCGCACCAACAAGCAGCGCTATGGGGAGAACAACCATCAACACCACGCCTGTGCGCAACGCCATGCCCTGACGGTGGCTGCGCTGGCCTGCCAAAATGCCACTTTTATAAAGCTGGTAAAAAATCAACACCAACAGCAGCGTAGCGCCGGTGAGACGGATGAAATCGGAACGGGCGGTGGAATACCCCTGCTCATGAGGCTGAGCGCGCAATTCCCAATAGCCGTTTTCCGGCACCTTAACGCGCGGCCCTGGAGGGCTGCGGCGGAAGCGCTCCGGCTCACCAAGAATATCGAGTTCCTTGTGTAAGGGGCTTTGCGCCTGTATTAATAAGTCGAAGTCCGCTTCCTGGGGTACCCAGCCTGCCTTGCGTAGCAGTGTCTGTAGATCGGCGGCCGAATTAACAAACCCCGAATAACCTTCTTTTGTTGAAAAATAAGGCGTGCGCAGGATGATGCCCTGGCGGCCGGTCTGCCGCAATGTGACTTTGCTGTCGATAGTGGTGCCACGGCTGGCGACGGCCCGGCGGATGCTGGCCATGAATTCGGGGCTGAGGAAATAATCAATACCCAGGACCGCTTCATTACCCTCTAGCGGAAAAGCCGCTTCGATTATGTATTCACGGGTAAAGGAAAGTGTCAGTTCGGCAGGGTCGGGGCTCAGACTCTGGATGATGGGATGTGACTGAAGCCGATACAGCAAGCCAGGCGTGGTACTTAATTCGCCCGCCAGTTGTTCGGAGTTACTCACCAGTTGGTCGAACTGCTGCTGCAGCTTGCCTCGTATTTCCTCAAGCTGTCGGGCAACCCGCTCATTGTGCTGCCGGGCCTGACTCTGAGCATCAAAATGCTCGACCAGAAGAATCAGGCCTGTACCAACCAGCAGAAGCAGAGTAATGCGCAGCAACGCTTTAATCATTATTGAATGCCGCCGCCAAGCCGGCCCCTTCGCTCTAACCCAACCCCTCAACTGGGGGCAGCCCATGCGCGCCCACCCCACAGAAACAATTACGCACATTGCGAAATTCTAACAACAATGTAACTACGCGTCTTTAATGGAATACGAGTGATTAGCGGGTCGGGCTTTTCGTCATAAAGAGCCTCGCTAGCCCTTCGCAAGACTTGTTTTTGCGAAGAACCGAATGCCCTTCCCCAATATTGGAAGAGCCAAACGTGCAAGAGCCAAAAAAAACCCGCATGAAACAATGTTCATGCGGGTTTCTGGCTCTATGCCAAGCACGTTTTTGAACAGGCTTGACACTGAATTGTGGTGCCGTCGGCGAGACTCGAATAGTCAGTATCCATGTGGGCTTCAGAAGGCACCCGCCCCCCGCATACCAAAAAACATACCAAAAATAATCGGCTTGTGTTCCGTAGGACAAAGTGACCTCACTACGGATGCCCTGAACCAGAAGCTGAGCTATAAGAGACAAGGTTACGCCGGAAGGCCTCTGCTCACCTGCCATTTTACGTGAATACCCCTCACACACCGGAATCCCTATGGACGACACACAGCAATTGGTCATTTTTGAAGGAGAAGCCGGACAGGTGGAAGTGCGGCTGGAAGGTGAGACTGTCTGGCTCAGTCTGCAGCAACTGGCAGACTTATTTGGCCGAGACAAGTCGGTGATTTCACGCCACCTGAAAGGTATTTTCTCTACGGGCGAGTTACCACGAGAGGGAACAGTTGCAAAAAATGCAACGGTTCAACTCGAAGGCACGCGGGAAGTCGTACGGCACATCGAATATTACAACCTCGACGCCATCATTTCCGTAGGCTATCGCGTCAACTCAACCCGCGCCACCCGCTTCCGCCAATGGGCTACCACCGTTCTGCGAGAACACCTGACCCAAGGCTACACACTCAATCGCCAGCGCTTCGAACAGAACGCCGCCGAACTGGAGGCTGCCCTGACCCTGGTGAAGAAAGCTGCCGCAGGCGACGCCCTGACCACTGACCAAGGGCGCGGCCTGGTGGATGTCATTGCACGCTACACCCACACATTCCTGTGGCTACAGCGCTATGACGAAGGTCTGCTGACCGAGCCGCTGGGCAGCCCAGGCGGAACACTTCCGTCTACTGACGAGGCCCGCAGCGGCATTGCCCGGCTGAAAGCCGACCTAATGGCCCGCGAGGAAGCCACCGCCTTGTTCGGAAACGAACGCGAAGGTGGCTTGGCCGCCGTCCTAGGCAACCTGGATCAAACCGTCTTCGGCGAACCTGCCTACCCAACAGTGGAGTCCAAAGCCGCCCACCTGCTGTACTTTGTCATCAAGAACCATCCGTTCTCAGACGGCAACAAGCGAATAGGCTCTTATCTATTCGTGGACTTCCTGGCCCGCAACGGCCGCCTGCTGCGCGACGATGAACCCGTCATCAATGATGTCGGCCTGGCCGCCCTGGCCTTGCTGGTAGCTGAATCCGACCCGAAATCGAAAGAAGTCATGATCCGCCTGATCGAGAACATGCTGGCACCCAGCCAGATCAGAACAAACCCATAACAAGGGAACCCTCATGAACGAACCTCTTTCCGAGGTCATCCGTATCCGGGTGACCCCGTCTCATGCTGCGCGCTTGGGCGAAGCAGCTGCCCTGTCTGGGCTATCCCTCTCTAACTATATAAGGCGGCGTCTTTCCGCCGACGACACGCTGCAGGAAGAACTGACGCTGTTGCGCAAGGTCGTGGCCGATCTGGGCCAACTGCGTGACACCCGCCTGGCTGCCATTGAAAGCGCCCACCTGCTACGTGCCATGGCCAAACCTGAACATCTCGCCATCGCACAACAGACGCTGCAACAGCGCTGACCCCTCCAGGCCGACAGGCCGCACGCTCTACCCCACTCCCGGAGACTTCCTCATGCACACCCTTCCCGCCGTGCGGGCTGGGGCGCTGGCGCTTGCCTGCGTCCTGGCTCCTGCTGCCCACGCGAACGGCACAATTGAGCTGCTGACAGGCATTCCCCGCCTGGCCTGCGAAGCGACGCTATGTCTGTCTTCCAGTCTGCGCCCCGGTGAATGCAGCCCGTCGCTGGATCACTACTTCGGCATCAAGAAATTCAACAAGCGCGGCCTGGACTGGTCTGCGACGGTCGCAGCCCGACGGGCTTTCCTGTCTGAATGTCCCGCTTCCGGCGAAGATGGCATGGCGCAGCGCATCGACGCGATTTCACATGGCGCCGGCAAGTGTGATGCGGAATATCTGAACAGCAGCTATTCCGGCACCGCCTACAAATGGCGCGAACGCGGATACCGCTACGGCGGCGACAGCGCCGAACCCATCTACGAAGTCCATCCGCTTCGCACGGTCACGCTCACACAGCTGCCCGCCTATTGTGTGGTCTACAACGATCACGCCTGGACCTATGAGCTGTCTATCCGCTACGTGGGAAGGCCGGCCATGGGCGGCTACTGGATCAAAGCTGAGGATTACGACGCGGCACAGGCCAAATGGGAAGCGGAGCACACAGGTCAGTGGGCAAACGGCTGGAATTTCTCTCTGACCGACCCCAGGCACCGCAGCGACAACTGAGGACTCCACCATGCTTGCAGAACTCGCAGCTCTGGCCCTTGCCTGCGCTCCCGATATTCACCCGGTCACACTGCATGCCGTGGTCAAGCATGAATCCAGGGCGCAGCAGTACGCCATCGGCGTCAACCGCAAGGGCCACCCACTGAAGCGTCAACCCCGCAGCCTGGAAGAAGCCACAGCAGCAGCTCAGAGGCTGATTGACCAGGGCATCGACTTCGATGCCGGGCTGGGTCAAATCAATGTACGCAACTGGGCTTGGCTGAAGCTGGATGCCACGACCGTGTTTGACCCCTGCCGCAATCTGACAGCAGCCCAGACCGTGTTGGCTGACTGCTACGCCCGAGCCTTACCCGCTCACAAGGACCCGCAACAGGCGCTGCGCGCCGCGCTGTCCTGCTACAACACCGGCAATTTCAGGCGTGGCTTTACCAACGGCTATGTGGGGAAGGTACTGACTCAGGCAGGCATCAAGGTGCCTGCACTTGCACCGGAGCCCGACACGACAGAATCCCCGGAAGAAGCCGACACACCGGCCCAACCCTCAGAGAAACCCAGGCAGAAACCACAGCCTGAAGCGCCGCCCGGCACACCCGACGGTTTCACCTCCAACCCGGCGACTGACGGCTTTGCCCAGACGCCCGATTCTGAACCCGGCCAGCGTTCCGACACCTGACCACGGCCCACCAGGCCGACCATTCCTTTTCCCTTGTCACCGTCACCCCTGCGCCGCCCGGCGTCTGGGGCAGGAGTCTTTCCATGTCACTACTGAATCACTTCAGAAACGCTACGCAACGCCTGCATATTCTCAACAGATGGATGACAGCCCTGCTGCTGTTCAGCATCACTCAGGCGGCATCCGCCCAATCAACCGGCGGGCTTTCCAGGGCGCAGACCACACTGCAGACCCTGCGCAACAACCTGGATATCATCCTGCCGATTGCTGCCGTCATCATCGGCATCATCATCTTTGTGCTGTATTCCGCAGAGGTCATGCGCAAGGATGACGCCATCCGTTGGGGCATTGGTGTGCTGCTGGCCGGGTCAGCCGCTGAACTGGTTGTGCTGCTCTGGAAGTAAGCCATGAACGATCACACCTACCCTGTCTTCAAGGGGCTGGGCCGCAAGGCCACCTTCATGGGTGTTCCCACGCGGCTGTTATTGGGTGCCTTCGCCGTTGTCGCGGTGATCGCCATGACGGCAGGGCTGGCGTGGTGGGGACTCCTGTTCGTGGTCATGCCTACCCTGGCCATCCTCACCCGCGACGACGACAAAGCCCTGGACGTACTCTGGCTTGAGTTCAAGACCCGAAAACGCAACCGTAATCAGCGTTTCTGGAAGGGTTCCAGCTACGCCCTGCACGGCTACCACCGGCGCCGCCCCTGGCGCGCACTCATCCGATAAAGGACGCAACCATGACTGCTGCAGCCACTCTTGCCGTGGATGAACGGCGGGTTTCGCGCTATCTGCCCTATTCCCACCATGTCACGGATCAGATCATCGCCTGCGATAACCATGAGTACCTGGCCGTCATCAAGGTGGCGGGGCGCGCACCGGATGCCTACGCACAGGAAGAACTGAAGGAATGGATTGAAGCCCTGCATAACGTGCTGCGCGGCCTGCCCATGGGGTCGGTCGGCTTCTATTCCCACATCATCCGCCGCCGCGTCACCGAATACCCGGAAAGCACTTTCAGCCAGCCCTTCGCCTCCCAGTTCGACGCGGCCTATCGCTCCACTTTCGACGCAAGCGGCCTGATGGTGAATGATCTGTACCTGTCGGTGCTGGTTCACCCGGTCGAGGATCCGATACTTGGCACCTTCGCCAGCTTGGAAAAGGCCGACAGCCAGCGCATCGCGCACTGGCAGACGGAATCCATCGCCCGCCTGAACGACATTCTGCGCACATTCAAGGCCGGTCTGTACCGCTACGATCCGCAGACGCTGGGGATTGTGGATCGCAATGGCTTTGCCTTCAGTGAAACCGCTGAGTTCCTGGGCTTTCTGCTTTCGGGGCGGCAACGGCCTGTACCGCTCACGCGGGACCGGCTACGCGACACCCTGCCCTATGCCCGCCCCATCTTCGGCAAACATGGCGAGCTTGGTGAACTTCGTACCGTGGCAGACTCGCGCATCTTCGGCATGATGGAGCTGCGCGACTACCCGGAAGCCAGCAAGCCCGGCCACATGGACCGGCTGCTGGGCCTGCCGCATGAGTTTGTACTGACCCAGTCATGGGGCAGCCACACCGGTGCTGCAGCCAAGAAGCTAGTGAAGCGCCATCAAAAACTGCTGGTGGACTCCGGCGACGACGCCGGCAGCCAGGTGGCCCAACTGACCCAGGCCATGGATGACCTCACTTCCGGCCGTCTTGGCCTGGGCGACCACCACGCCACCTTGCTTATCTATGGTGATACGGCGGAAAGCGTGCGCCATGCACTGGCGCATACAGCCACCGCCCTGGCCGAAGAAGCCATCGGCTTCAGGCCATTGGAAAAAGCCCTGGAAGCTGGCTTCTGGGCGCAGCTGCCCGGCAACTGGCATTGGCGCCCGCGCCCGGTGCCTGTCACGTCGCTCAATTTCCTGTGCTTCTCCAGCCTGCATAACCAGTTGACGGGCAAGCCTGCTGGCAACCCATGGGGGCCAGCCGTCACCATGCTCAAGACACAGACCGGCAGCCCGTTCTTCTTCAACTTCCATGCTTCAGTGGAAGACCTGGACGAAACCGACAAACGACGCCCGGGCAACACCATGATTATCGGCATGACCGGCACCGGAAAAACCGTGCTGCAGGGAATGCTGCTCACCCAGGCGCAGAAGTTCGGCGCAACGTGTGTGGTGTGGGATAAAGACCAGGGTATGCAGGTGCTCATCATGGCTCTGGGGGGCAGGTACTTCAACATTCGCTTGGGCGAAGCGACCGGTTGGAACCCATTTCAGATGCCCCCTACCAAAGGAAACGTGGCCTTTATGGTGCGGTTGGTTGTTTTCCTGGCCGAACGCCGGGGTGAAGCGGTCACTACCCGGCAGCATGCCGACATCACCCAGGCCGTGCAGCAGCTGACCACGCTCATCGACCGCGAAGCCCGCACGCTATCCACCCTGAACACCCTACTGCCCAACCCTTATAGCGAGGATGACAGCACCAGCACTATTCACGCACGTCTGGCACCGTGGTGTAGGGGCGGTGAATACGGCTGGGTATTCGATAACCCAGCAGATGAACTGAGCCTGGCAAGCGATGACGGCCAACCGGCCATTTTCGGTTTTGACCTCACCGAACTGCTGGACGATGACGCGGTACGCGGCGCGGCCACCATGTATTTGAAACACCGCATCGACGCCCTGCATGATGGCCGGCGCATCATCAACCTGTATGACGAATGCCAGCATCCGTTGAAAGACAAGCATTTCCAGGATGACATGCAGGACGCCAGCCGCACCATCCGCAAGAAAAACGGCGTGCTGGCCTTCGCGACACAGGAACCGGGTGCCATCACCGAAAACCCAGTTGGCCCGTCACTGGTTCAGCAGACAGCCACCCTGATTCTGCTGCCTAACCCAAGGGCCAAAGCCCGCGATTACATCGAAGGATTCGGCCTCACTCCCGCCGAGTTCGAGTTGCTGAAAACCCTGGGCGAAGCCAGCCGCAAGTTCCTCGTCAAGCAAGGCTCCAGTGTCACGGTGGCACAGCTGGACCTCTCCGGCTGCGAAGACGAACTGCTGGTGTTCTCCGGCAGCCCCGACATGGCAGAGATTGCAGAACAGGCAGTCGCCCAGGCCGGGCCAAATCCAGCGCACTGGTTGCCGGTGTATCTGGATGCAGTTCGCCGAGGCCGAATTGCTCCGGCCACTTCATAGGAATGACCCATGAAACACAATGCCAACGAACGTGAGAAGCTGCAGGCTCTGGATGTAGAGCGACGCCAGACACAGGCTCGTGATGATCTGCAGACAGCCAAAGATCAGGATTTCTACACGCGGTTGGGCCTGCACGGCCCGGACGCAGACACCCCGGAAGACACTTTCCTGATCTCGGTCTACAGCGAACACTGGACGCATGAAAACCTGGAAGCCGGGGAAACCAACACCCGTGACATCGAGCTTGACCGGGTGACAGTAGATGCAGACGACCTCGAACGACACAGCCAGGATTTCGGCGTATCCGAACCCTCATGCAACGACCCGCGCATGAGCCCGGATATCTGGTTTTCGTCCACCTACCCGCGCCAGGATCGTGCCTATTTTGAGCAAGGTGTGCAAAAGTATTACAGCCTGCACGTCCATGAAGTGAATGGGCAGCGCCCCACCCCGGAGGATTATCAGCGTGTAGCCGACCTCATCGGCGCACGCTTCGACCATGCGCTACGGCCCTCACCACAGCATGAACAGGAGGGACCGGACCTGTGCATGTAAACCTTCCCGACCTCCAAACTCAGCCCTCTGCCGATGAGATAGCCGGCATGGCCTGGTGGAACAATCTGAAACCTATTGAACGTGTTTGCTGGCTTACAACTGCCGGGCACGCTTGCAGCGTGGCAGACGCCTGGGCAGCGTACAAACGCAGCCAGGAAATTACTGATAACCGACCACCATAGGAACACCCAATGAAACGAAGACATTTCATCGCCGCTGCCGGAGCCACTGCCCTGCTGAGCATTCTGGCGGGATGCAAGACAGAACCGAAGGGCGAGAAATTTCTTGGTTATTGGAAGTCGGACAGCAAGTACGACCCTGACGCCATCCATATCACCCGCAACGGCGACAGCTTCCTGTTCACTGTCGTTGCCAAGGATCCATTCGGCGGCGGCTATCAGACCCACAAACTACCCGGCAAGCTGGACGGCTCAGACAATATCCTGGCCGTAGGTGACCAGCGCATTGCCTACGAAGAAAACGCTGACCAGATTATCTCCGGCCGGATGAAGGCGCACCGCGCAACTGAAGCCGAATACATGGCCATCGCCCAACAGGCCAACACCTCCCCCTGATTCCAGCGCCGGCAGGCGCATCTCTCGGAGCACTCCCCATGAAACGCTGCAAGCTCTTCGCGGCGGGCATTGTCCTGTCCGTCGCTTTCATTACCCCTGCGCACGCCAGCGGCATTCCTACGGTCGATGCCGCAACCATCGCCCAGTTGCAGGAACAACTGCTGACGGCCCGCGATCAACTCAAAAATCTTACGGAACAACTGATGACCGCCAGAGAACAGCTTGCTGCCTTCACCCAATCAAGCGGTTTCGGTAATGCAGTTGGCAGCCCTGACCTGCGCGACCAGTTGCGGGCAGCGTTACCAGCAGACGCACAGGGTCTGCTGGATCGTTCTGGAAACTCCAGCCTGAATACCGATGTCAGCCGCATCACGGATGATGTCATGGCGCCCGTAAGTTTCCAGGAAGATCGGGCCAATCTCTCCAAGCGCGCCGTAAACATTGAAGCGACATCCAAAGCCATGAGCCAGCGCGCTTACGACTCCATGACCCGGCGTCTGGCTAACGTCGATGCCCTGCAAGATCAGATCAATCAGACGACCAACCCGAAAGAGATTGCCGAGTTGCAAGCCGCATCCAGATTGAGCAGGCGAATATCTCTGCCGAACAGACCCGCATTCAGCTTGCTGCACAGCAACTGGATGCGGAACGGCATCTGCTGCAGGCCCGGGCTGAACGTGTCTACGGAGGATGGTTCGGGGACAACGACACAACCGACACAGTCGTCCAAGGCAATGAGTGAGGCCATGCTATGTCCGGCCTCAACCCAACCATAAGCCAGCCTTCGGCTCCAAGTGATATTGCCCAGTGGGTCATGACCCAAACAGAGAACACCCTGCGCGACGCGGTTAACGGCCCCATGCAGGCTTTATTTGAAGCCCTGGTTCCCGTCATCACTGTGGGACTCACCATCCAATTTGTGATCTACGCCTTTGCACTGATGCACGGTCAGAGCAATATGACCGTCACAGAGTTCTTCCGCAAAGCCATCCTGGTAGCCATCGTCGCGATGATCTTCGGTGCAGGTGGGCTGTATCAGTCAGACATTGCAGAAACCATGATCGCGCTGCCTGATGACATCACCCAGATCGTCCTGAGCAGCGGAAGCGTAGCCGAAGAAGTAGACAGGCTGCAGAATGAAACCGGCAAGGCATCCAGCGCCATGATGGGCAAAGGCCAGGACGCCTGGTACAACGTCCTGCCATCCACCAAAGAGGTGCTGGTCAGCATTCTGGCAACGATGGTGCGGGTCAATGCTGCCGTGCTTGGCAGCATTGTCATGGTCATTGTGGTGGTCTGCAAAGTGGGGATGGCGCTCGTCGTCGCCACCGGCCCAATCTTCATCGCAGCAACACTGTTTGAACCTACCAAACCGCTGTTCAACAACTGGGTTTCACAAGCGCTCAATTTCATTTTCCTGGCGTTGCTGGCCGGCCTGATTTTCGGCCTGATACTGCAGATGAACATCCAGCTGATTCGCATGATCGCCGATCAGATCAACGGCGGGGCCAAGGATATTCTCGGTCTCTTTGGCGCACAGTTGTTAGTGGGCCTTGCCAGTCTCGTCATCATGATTATGTTGCCTGGCCTTGCCGCCGGCCTTTCCAACGGCTTCGGCGCTCAACTCGGTGTCGGTTCCGCCACCCGGGGCGCGTTCTCGGTCCTGCGTCTGCGCAGCATGCTGCGCCTGCGCGCCAAGTAAGCCTTTCCCCACCCGCTACCCAGCGGGGCCATCGAGCCTTTCCTTCTGCCCGCGCGGCAGGACAGGAGCCCATCCCATGCAAAAACTCATTGCCGCCCTGGCGCTGGCCGGGCTGCTGGCGGGCTGCGCCTTTCATGCGCCCCAACCCCCACAGCCTGCTGACGGGCCGCGTGTGCCGGTGAACGCCAGCGCACCGATTTTCAAAGGAGCCTGAACCGTGTCAGAACCCCTCAAGTCTGAAGACGTTGCAGCCTGGCTGGAACAGTCGCGCGGCCTGGAGCGCGACCACCTGGGCGAACTGGTAACCAGTCGCAAGCGCGCCTGGCAGGTTGCGATGGGCGCGGGGCTGATCGCCTTTGCCGCCGTCGCTGCCGTGGCGGGCCTGACGCCCCTGAAGCAACCGCCTGAAATGTATGTGGTGCGCGTCGATAACGCCACCGGCAGCATCGAGCATGTCAGCACCCTGGGCGAACCGATGGAAGATTATGGCCAGCGCATCGCCAAGTATTTCCTGAACACCTACGTACTGAACTGCGAAGGCTACAGCTGGCAGACCATCCAGGAGCAATTCGACACCTGCGCCCTGCTGTCCTCGCCACCCATTCAAGTGCAGTACGGCAAGCGGTTTGAAGGGCCGGATGCCGTAACCACGCGGCTTGGCACCCTGGGTACGATGGATGTTCAGGTTCATTCCATCACCCTGGGCGCCAATCAGGCAGCCATTGTGCGTTTCACCAAGACGGAACGCGAAGTCACTACCGGCAACATCACCCGGACACGGCACCTGATTGCCACCATGGCCTACCAGTACGCCGACGTTCCTCTCACAGAAGCCGTCGCCCGTCGCAACCCGCTGGGCTTTCAGGTTGTGCGCTACGACCTGGCCGCCGACCTCTCGCGCTGACCCGCCCTGGATCAGAAGGAATTCCCATGTTTGAACTCTTCCCACGCAAGCGGGCGCTGACACTGCTGCTGTGCCTGGCCCTGCCAGCCAGCGCCTGGGCGCTGGAGACGCCCCGCTCCTCACGGCTCGACCATCGGGTGCGCTATGTCAACTATGACCCGGCCAACGTGATTCAGCTGGATGCGGTGATCGGTGTTGCCACCCACATCATGCTGGAACCCGGCGAAACCTATCAGTATCACGTCTTTGGCGACAGCCAGGCTTACGCCTTCACGTACAAGAACCACCACCTGTTCTTCAAGCCCACCGCCGAAGACGCTCACACCAACCTGATTGTTATCACTGACCGGCGGGAATACAGCTTCCGACTGTCCTACAGCCATGACCGCAGCGCCCCGGCCCTTTACAAGCTGGTGATGCGCTACCCCGAAGTGGAAGCCCGCATGAAAGCACAGGCCGCACAGAAGGCAGCGGTTGAGCGCTCGTTGCAGGCGTCTGCCGGCACGATGAACTGGCAGGCATACACCCGAAGTGGCAACGCCAGTATTGCCCCCGTTCACGCCTGGGATGATGGCCGTCATACCTGGCTGCAATTCCCGCCGGAAACCGACATGCCCACGGTGTACCGCGTAACCCCTGACGGCCAGGAGGTCATCACCAACTACCACATGGCCGATGAACGGACGATGGTGCTGCACCGCACCTCGCCACGCTGGCATCTGCGCCTGGGCAATCAGGTACTGGCCATCCATAACGAAGCCTTTGGCCTGACCCCGGTACCCGCCCACACTGGCACAGCCTCTCCCACCGTCCGACGCACGGTGAAAGGCGCGACAGCGCCTGTACCGACGCTGCGGGTTCGGGAGATCACGCCATGAAGGAACAGCCCATGAACGACACCGATCCGCACCAGGATCAGACCACCGCGACCCGCCTGGAGCGCGAAGCCCTGAACCTGGAAACCGCCGGGCGCAGCGCCCCACGCGGCGCACGCGCTTTTCTGTGGCTGACCATCCTGGTGGCGATTGCTGTTGCCATCGGCGTGCTGCTGAAAGCCTGGAGCCGGGACCCGGCGCCTGCCAGCGACAGCAGCCTGGAAGCCGATCAAAGCGGAATTACCAACCGGCTGAAGCCGCCCAGGGTCGAGCGACCCGCACCGCCCAAACCCTTGCCACCCCCGGCGCCAGCGCCAGTTCCGGCACCCGCGTATGTAGTTCCGCCACCCACGCCCGCAGCACCGCCGCCGGTCGATGAAGTGGCGCAGCGGCGGCTGGCCAGCCCGCTACAGGCGGGCGGCGCAGAAGGCAGCAGCACAGGCAACGCCACGGCCAACACCCCAAGCGGCCCCTACAGTGACGCCGGCCCGCTGGCCGACAAGCTACGGCCCCTGGAGCTTGCGCCCTCTGTCGCCGGGCTGCTGGGGGATCGCAACTTTCTGCTTACGCAAGGCACCATGATCGACTGCACGCTACAGACCAAGCTGGTCAGCACCCAGCCGGGGCTGCTGACTTGCCTGGCCACCCACGATGTCATGAGCGCCAACGGCAAGGTCAAGCTAATCGACGCCGGCACCAAGTTCACCGGCTACCAGTCCAGCGGCATCCAGCAGGGCCAGGCCCGCGCCTTTGTCACCTGGAACCGGCTGGAAACGCCCGCTGGTGTCATCGTGGAACTGGCCTCACCCGGCACCGGCCCCCTGGGCGAAGCCGGGCTGGACGGCCATGTCGATAACCATTTCTGGGAACGCTTCGGCAACGCCATCCTGCTGTCCCTGGTGGGCGACTTCGGCAACTGGGCATCGAATCAGGGACAGTCCGGCGACAACAACATCCGCTTCGACAACACCGCCCAGGGCGGCCAGGAAGCCATTGCCAAGATTCTGGAACGATCTCTGGACATACCCCCCACCCTCTATAAAAACCAGGGCGAACGCATCGGCATCATGGTCGCCCGTGATCTGGATTTCAGCCATGTCTACGACCTTGAACTTACCCCTTGAAGTGGTCCCTTTTGATCGCGCCATTTCTGTACGGACCTTTCTGCGGCCCCTGGCTCAGCACCTGCAAAACCCGAAAGTCACAGAGATCGCCATCGTACGCGAGGGCCATCTGTACGCCCGCACGGACGGACACTGGATATCGCACGACTGCGAGGAACTGAGCTACCCGCACCTGGAAGCGCTGGCGACGGCACTGGCGGCCTACAACCACATGGCGCGCAGCCCCATCATGTCGGTGGTCCTGCCCGATGGGGAGCGCGGCCAGATCATTCTGCCACCGGCCTGCATAGACGACACCATCGCCATCAACATCCGCAAACACGCCACGGAAACTTTCTACCTGAAGCAGTTGGCGTCCGGCGGGGCTTTCAAGGCCACCATGGATGCCACCGCCAAATATGGTGCTGACGGCCTGTCGAAACTCGATCAGCGACTGCAGATACTGAAGAACAGAGGAGACTATTTCGAGTTCCTAGTGGACGCCGTCCGCGCACGCAAAAACATTGTGATTTCGGGTGCAACGGGGTCAGGCAAAACCACTTTTGCCCGTTCCCTCATGAATGAAATACCCGTCCATGAACGCCTTATCACCATTGAAGACGTGCATGAACTGATCCTGCCCTGGCATGAAAACCGCGTCCACATGATGTACGGCGGCACACGAGGCCGTGTATCGGCCACCGACTGCCTGGCGGCCTGCATGCGCCTGTCACCCGACCGGATTTTCCTGGCAGAGCTGCGCGGCCCTGAAACCTGGGACTATCTAGCGGCCCTGAACACCGGTCACCCAGGATCCGTCACCACGACACACGCCAACAGCGCAATCGACGCCTTCGACCGGCTGGCCATCCTTACCAAGCAGTCATCCACCGGCGGCAATCTGGACTTACCCACGATTCAGACCTTTATGCAGCAGACCGTGGACATTGTTGTGCATGTCGAGAAATTCCGTGTGCAAGAAATCTGGTTTGAACCCCGGCGCCACGTCGTCGCCTGAGTTCCCGCAGCAGCGCCCCACCCGATCCATTCGACCCGGCAGTCTGCCGGGTCACCCTTCCCTGAACCCGTGTGAGGCGCTGCACACACTCCGGGCGGCCCTTGCATGGGCTCGCCCGGAGCATCTTCAATGACCACACCCACCCGCACGCCTTTTCACAAGGATGCCAACCTGCAGCGGCTGTCAGCGGCTATGCAGCGCGCCATGCAGAAAGCCTCACAGGCCATAGCTGAGGCCGCTGAGAAACAGGCCACCACCCCGACACCGTTCATGCTGCCCGGCATGAACGAAACGGTACGCGCCATCCCGAACTACATTGCCCGCAGCGCCATCTTTGCCCCAGTGCGCCGTGGCTGGCGACCTCTGCACGATGAAACCGTGTTTCTGGAGGGGAACCACATTCTGCTCAAGGGTTCGGGCAAGCAACTGAGCGAAGACCACGCCGACATCTGGATGCACGCCATGTATCTGCAGACCACTGCCCTGCTGGGCGAAGCGCCGGTTATCAACCGCGCCGACTTCCTGCGCGGCATGGGCCGGCCCACAGGCGGCAGCGCCTACGAATGGCTGCATGAAGGCATGAAAGACCTGGCACGCTTTACCCTGTGCATCGAGGCACGAAGGAAAGACGGTTCAGTGAAATACAGCTATGGCCGCCACCCGTCCACCCGTGTGATTGCCATGATCGGGGGCTTTGACTACCACGAACCCACAGGCAGCTACACCCTGTATGCCGACCCTCGCTGGGCGCAGATATTCGGCAACCGGGAATATGCCCTGGTGGACTGGGCCAAGCGCCTGCAGATGCGTCATGACCTCTCAAAAAGCCTGCAGCGGCTGATTGGCACCTCTGCCGATACCCAGCAGAAATACAGCCTGGACATCCTCAAGCAACGCGCCCAATACACCGGGCGCATGCGGGATTTCCGGGTCACGCTGGAGCGTAGTCTGGACGAATTGGAAGCCCTGAAAGTGATTGCAGAACCCCGGATTGAAGCCGCGATTCGGGGCCATGAACAGGCGGTCTGGACGCGCCTTGAACGGTAGTTTTTCATCGTCATAGCATCGCGCTTCATGCTTGCAAACAGCCATTTCAGGCACGATTTCAGCCTGTGGATAAGTGGTTTTTGGTGTCGTCATAGCATCGCGGCAGTCGCGTCATAAGATCGCGGCCTTTCGTCAGAACATCGCGCTTTGTCGTCACAGCATCGCGCAAGATTTTTTGAAAGCCGCATGAATACTGGCTTTCAAGCCTTCACAACGCCTTCTACCTTATTCCTACCTTACTTCTACCAAACCAGCCTGTGAACAAGTCAGCCTGTCTTCCGGCCTGACGCGCAGCACTGTACTTGTTCCCGGCAGGCCGTCTCGCATCGGCATGCTGCACAGCCGCACAGCAGCTGTCGGTCAGCAACAAAGCCATCACCCGCCCACCCGGGTTACCCCTTCTTTTCACCCCATGTATTGCCTGTCAAATCACAGGGCAAAGGAGATCTCATGCACTCGACCATCGACTCCCGCATGCTCAACATCGCACAAGAAGCCGCTCTCCATGGCATCGGTGCGATGAGCCTGGGCGAAGCACTCACCGCAGCACTCGTCTTGAACCGCTGCGATTGGCTGCACGAACGTGGCTACAGCATCGCGGAAGCCCTGGACCGTATCGGCCCGGAGTGGACGGCGCGACTCCGCGAAATCGAAAGACAGTTCTACGATGAAGTCACCCAGGCGCGGCTGCGATTCAATTTCGAGATTTGTTCTCACCCAACCGACACGGGATGCTTCACGCTGCGCCTACTCGAAGGCAGCAAGGAAGTCGGCGGCGGCAAGTTTTCCACTCACGGTAGAGCCACTCAATTCACAGACGAGCAATCCGCCTACGACGAAGCACTGGCCACGGGACGCTCTTGGTTGGTCGCCAAGCAGGCTGCCGTCTCTCCTGAATTGTCGCGATAAGCGGCGCTCTCTTAACCCTGGAATCCTATGATTGAATCCGCTCCCGTCGCACGCTACCGGGCCGCGCTCGCTGAGCTGGACCCCCGCATCAGCATCGCCGCCCAGCTGCGCGCACTCTTCCCTCTGATCGAAGCTGAACTCGCATCCGGCGTTCCCCATGCTGCTGTGCTGGACGATTTGGCCGCAGCCGGCCTGTCGGTCCAACACAGCACCTACACCATCACCCTGTACCGCTGGCGCAAGGCACAGCGATCTGCGGAAGCGAAATCAGCCGCGCCACCTCTCCCGCACGCGGCGCCCACCACGGCAACCAAAGCGCCCCCCACCACTGCGCCAACCCTTAATGCCATTGAGGGCCGACCCCGCAACATCCAGACGCCCGGCGACCTGCGCAAGATTCGCGACATGCGTATCGACTTGGAAGCCCTGCGCCGTGAAGGCAAGTAGCCCCTTTTCCCACCGACAACACCCCATAAGGAATAAACCATGAAAGTCGCCGTTCTCAACTACACCGGCTCCGTTGGCAAAACGGTTGTTGCTTCCCACCTGCTCGCGCCCCGTATGAACGGAGCGCAGATTTTTGCAGTGGAATCCACCAACGAAACCGGGGCCGACTTGGGACTGAATGTCGATCAGCTTCGCGGTGAACACTTTGGCCGCCTGTTCCGCGAACTGCTCACCCGGGATGACGCCATTGTCGATGTCGGGGCCAGCAACATCGAGGACTTCCTGACCCACATGATGCGCTACGAAGGCGCGCACGAAGAAATGAGCTTCTTCGTGCTGCCGGTCATCAATACAGGCAAGGCCCAGCGCGAAACCATCAAAACCGTGGCCGCGCTGGCTTCGCTGGGTGTGAACTCGGACCGGGTACGGATTCTGTTCAACCGTGTCGATAGCAGCGTCGAGGAAGAGTTTCCGTCCATCCTGGCGTACGCCGCCAAATCGGGCGAAGTGCAGGCCAACCCCCAGGCCGCCGTCTACGAAAACGAAGTCTTCGAACTGCTGGCAGACCAGCGCACCACCATCGCGGATGTGCTGGCCGATCAGACCGACTACCGTGCTCTGCTGCGTAGCACCGATCCTGATGATCACGCCCGCATCTCACAACTGAGTAACCGCCATGCCCTCCGCGCCCTGGCCAAGCCGGTGGACAGGCAGATGAATGCGGCATTTGCTGCACTGTTCTCGTAATTCGTCATGGACGCCCACACCCCTCCCAGCGGCCCACGTTCAAAACTGGATTTGCTGTATCACGAAGTCCTCGGCGAAGCCGCCGGGCTGGTGGACAGGCTGGAGGCCGTCACCCGTACCCTGGATTTCGCCCAGCAGCAGATGCAGTCTATGAGCGAAACCCAGCAGATGCTGCCGCAACAGCTCAGCCGCCATCTGAGCACCAGCCTGGAAATGGCTGCGAAGCCAGTGAACCAGCAACTTCAGCACACCCTGCAGGCGATGCTCACCAACACCGGCACCCGTCTGGATCAGCTTAGCCAGGAATCCGCGCAATACGCCCGCATTGCCCACCAATCAGCGCGCCGCATGGCAATCATAGCCTTGGCTGTGGGTGGCGCTGCCGGCATTCTTGGCGGGCTGCTGGCCGGCTTGGCCCTCGGTCAGCTTCTGATCTCGTGAGGTTTATTCCCCATGTCCACATTGATCTCACCCATCACCCGGCGGCGGATTGCCGCCTTCTCGTTGGCAATTTTCCCCACCGGGGCGTGGATGACTGCAGCCTCCTGGGCCAGCCAGATGCACTGGCGTGACTGGAACGCCCGCACATTCCGACATTTTGTGATGCTCACACCCCAGTACCCCCTTCTCTACGGTGCGCTGGGTGTCGGCCTGGTTCTTTCCCTTGCGCTGATTCTTTTCATAGGACGCAATCCCAGGACCGAAGGCTTTGAGGGCGCAGCCTTCAAACGCTTTGTGCGCGGCACCCGCACCACCAGCGCGAAAAATCTAACACGCCAGTGTGAAGAACGCGGCAAGATGCAGATAGATGTTGGCGGCATCCCCATGCCAACCGCCAATGAAAACCTGCATCTGCTCATCAGTGGCGCTACCGGTTCGGGAAAATCGGTGCTGCTGCGGAACATGGCCGCATCGGTGCTCAAGCGCTCTCAGCATGACATGGCCAGGCATCTACCCGGCCAGACTCCTGCGCGCAATGACCGCATGATCGTCATTGACCCCAATGGCGATCTGCTGAGCAAATTCTGGCAGCCCAATGATGTCATCCTGAACCCTTATGACGCCCGCAGCCAGGGCTGGTCATTCTTCAACGAAGTGCGCGCCGATTACGACTGGAAGCGTCTAGCCCGTTCCATGGTTCCCATGAGCCAGGATCGCAACGCGGAAGAATGGAACGATTTCGGCCGCCTGCTGCTGCGCGAAACCGCCAAGAAGCTCTATGAGCTACAGGGCGAAGAAGCAAGCATCATGGATCTGTTCCGGCTTTGCACCATCGAAGACCCCAAAGTGCTAAAGCAGTTTCTGGAAGGCACCCTCGCCGAATCCTTGTTTGCCGGTTCCAGCGAAGCCAGCAAGGCGCTGTCCTCTGCCCGTTTTGTACTGTCTAACAAACTGTCGGAACATACCGGCATGAAACCCGGCAGATTCTCCATCCGGGACTGGCTGGCAAAGCCGGATGGCGGCAACCTGTATATCAACTGGCGCGAAGACATGATGAGTTCCATGAAACCCCTGGTGTCTTCCTGGGCAGACGTGTTCATCACGTCCATCCTGTCCATGCCCGAAAGTGCTCACCGGCGCTGGTGGCTGTTTATTGACGAACTGGCCAGCCTGGAAGCCCTGCCCTCACTGGAAGCCGGCCTGACCAAAGGCCGCAAGAACGGCCTGCGTATCGTCGCTGGCCTGCAAAGCACATCACAGCTGGAACATATCTATGGGCGCACCATGGCCACCACCATACGTGCCAGCTTCCGCAACCTCGCGGTACTCGGCGGCTCACGCACCGATCCACAGACGGCCAAGGATATGAGCGAAAGCCTGGGTAAGCATGAAGTTGAAAGACCCAAGTTCAGCATCAGCCGCAGCGCGGATAACCGCAACACGTCGGACAACATGGAACGAGTGACGGAAGAAGTAGTGACGGCAGCGCAGATTCAGGCGCTGCCGGCGTTAGGTGGGTATGTGGCGTTGGCGGGCAATTATCCAATATCGAAGGTAGTATTGCTCGTCAAAACGCCGAAAAGAACCACGATCGAATTTCAGGATCTAGTGGCAAAACATTGAGCAAGAATCCCAACTTACGTTTCCGGTACCCTTATAAGAGTTTATCTCTCTTGCTATAGGGCTCCATGTGTAAACACGGATCCCCCATGGTCACTTTCGTATTGCCGTGACTGTATAGGCCGCCAATAGCCGATCACTAGTAAGCTTATGATGTTCGAGTAGCTGTTGCACCCTAGCGGCATTCAAATTATCCAACGATCCCGCTGCTGCAGTACAAAATGCTTTTATCGCTGCCTTGAAGGATGCAAGCCCTTCCTCTGTCAAAATGCGCATATTTGCATGTCCAGTAGCGGCGGGCTCAAGCACTCGGCTAGGATGAACTAAAATGGGAGTAGCCGTGCAAGTATGATCATACCGCTGATGGAACCAGTCGATTGAGCCGCTCAATTGATTGGCATAGTGCTTAGCGATCTTGTCAGTGATGGCACCACTTTTGCACTCAATGACGTAATATTTCAAGTTTCCGACAGCCCATAAGACGTCCGGGCCTCTCTTAAACTCCAACTCTGGACGCTGAGCCTTAAATCCTATAAATGCAGCGACTTCTTGCATTGCTGCCTCGAACACATTGGCATTGTCCGGAATAATAACCAAATCGTCCAACGCTGCATTAAGGCGTACAAGTAACTCCGTTTTTTTTCCTAAAAACGGCCTATATGTCCACACCACATTATTGGCTTGCTGCATCTCGCGCGCGTCCAATCTCTCGTAATCGAGTCCATCGATGGGCAATGTCAGACGACGATTTTTAACTAACGCGCTTTTGAGAATTTGTTGCGCTCGGACCGCATCGGAAAACTGTACATACTCGGCGAGCTGCCATTTCAACCACCCTATAACGCTATCAGGCTCCTTTGGTGTGACTTCATTAATGACGGTTTGAAGTGCGTCTTCCGACTTTGCATAATCCCGAATACTCGCACTATCAAATGCAGTTCGCTGAGCTACGGCAATGGATCTAACAGTTCCGGTCGCAGCGTAGGTGACATTTGCAACAGCTTCCCTTGCGACCCTCTTCCAATCTAAACCTTGTTGCAAACAGACTTCAACTGCGCTGTCGAGCTCACCCAACCCGCTCCCCAACTGCTCTGCAATCTCCAATGATTTTCTGAGCTGCGCCCTCGTAGCGGGCGACAGCATTTCCTTTGCACCCATGGTAAACATTGCTCTAGTGAGCGACGACCCCATCAGCAGAACAACGCAATAATCGTCGTTGGCCCTAATGCCACGACCCATCCCTTGCTCAATGCGCTGTACTTGGCGTCCGATAAAATGCTCGCTGCCTGCGAGCATGTTCATTTCCACCTGTTCATACGACCGACGGGCTTGTGGCAACCCATCCATTACGAGGATCCTACAAGCATCATTAGGCAAATCAATACCATCATACTTATTGAGCATCACTACAAGCCCAACGTGACCTGCTTTAAGTTGACCGACTGCAGCCTCTAAATTCTCGGCCTTCACTATTAGATCCGCTACATCAGCCCAGAACCTCAACCTGTAGTCAGAAGGCACGATAACAACTGTGTTATATGCCAACGATTTCATCTTGATGAACTCCTTGAGTTCAACTTCCGTGATATCGGGATCGATCTCTTGAGGTATAAGTATCATACGATCGCCAATATCGTTAGCCACATTCGGGGTGATGTGTCTCTTAACTGATTCCGGATTGGCCGCGAAATCGGTTACAAGGATCGAGTCATCCGCAAGAGTTGCTGTCATAAATATTCGCCGTTTTGCCTCAGTAAATGAGGGGATTGACTGAATTGGCAAGCAACGAGGTGATATTTCTACTCGACCACCGGTCATCACACATCGACAGTGAGCCAAGTGATCCTTGAGAAGCGGCCAGCTAAATTTTATTTCGTCGTGGCCTCGCTGCTCGGTAAGAATTTGTGATGCCTGACGATTTTTTTGATGCCACGCCCAGAACGGTACAAGTAACTCTTGGTCCGTTTCCCCGCTTTCGATCTCTAAAAGCCGCGTGCTATTTTGCTCTAGAAGCTCATCGCGAAACAGCTGCAACAAGCCGTTGTACGCCGGAGAACCGCGCGATGCAGTCAAAGTAAATTGTGATTCAGTTGTCGACAAACATGCGTGTGCGTCATCGACCAGAAAGACCCCCACCGGGATTTTAATACCAGTATCAGAAGTGCCAAACACCGACAAGCCGTTCACGAGCTTGTGAATGTTAATGACGAGAATCGCCTTTCCCTGCAGGAAATTTCCGGAAGTGGGATCAGTTGTAAAGGAAATTCCAAGCTCCGCCGCCTCACGAGTGACTTGGCTAACCAAATAATTATCTGGTGCGACATAAACAGCCGGCCCTACGCCTTCGTTTAGGCTGCTCTTTAGCATGAGCAAGCCGACCACTGTCTTTCCACCGCCCGTATTCATTTTTACCACCAGATCACGCTCACCTCTGCGCTCACGCCACCTGTCCCATACCTGCGTTTGAACGTCTCGGGGGTACTTGTACTTCGCATGTTTATTTGGAAGAAGATTGAATATCTCGCGTGGGCTTGTCTCGGAATCCAACAAAGACGTTCCGCTAAGCTTGCTCAAATCCAAAGGCATGATCTGTATTCCTCCGTTGATAAAAATACGCATACATCGTAACAGTTGGTTGAGTGCCCACGTGGACGGACAAGGCCCTGACTCTTTTCCTCAACAGGCTCTTAAAACATTGGCTCGTCATACTGCTGAAGTCTAAATCGACACTGCGTTTACACAAGATCTAACTCATGGGGCTCCCGGGTCAGTCCCCTTTCGATAAGTTATGCATTTCAAAGCCGACATTCGGAGTCTCCATGATTTCCCATAGCCAGATCTATCGCGCCCGCGCGTCCCTCTCCACCCACTACTACGCCGACCAAGCCGACGACTACTACAGCCGCGACGGTGGAGCCGCGACCTGGCAAGGCGAAGGCGCCCGCCGCCTGGGTGCGGTCGGTGAGATCGACCCTGCCCGATTCAAAGCTATGTTGCAGGGCGACTTTGGCCGGAGAGTGACGGCTGGCCGGTCAATCCGCAAGGATGCCAAAGCCCGTGCTGCCCTTGATCTGACCTTTGGTGCGCCCAAGAGCATTACGTTGCAGGCGTTAATCGGTGCTGATGAGCGCCTGATACAGGCAAACGATCAGGCCGTGGCAGCAGCCCTGGCCTATGTTGAACAGCACCTGACCATGGGTCGACGCAAGGAAAACGGCAAGTCGCGGGTGGAACAGACCGGGAACCTCATCATTGCCAAGTTCCGTCACGAAACTGCGCGCCCTACCGAAGACGCGGCCCCTGACCCTCATCTGCATGTCCATGCCCTGCTAATGAACCTGACCCAGCGTGCCGACGGCAGCTGGGTGTCGCTCTCGAACGAGGCCATCTTCAAGCTGCTGCGAGTGACCGACGCCATCTATCAGGCTGAGCTGGAACGTAATGTCCGCGCCCTGGGGTATGCCGTTCGTCATGAGAAGAACCATATCGAACTGGCCCACATCACCCGTGAGCAGATCGACTTCTTCAGTAAGCGCAGCGCCGGCATCACGGCTGAACTGACTGCTCGCGGAACGACCCGCGACAATGCGCCTCATGCATTGCGCCATGGCATCAATCTGGCGCACCGCCAAGAGAAAGCCCAGACTTTCAGCCGCACGGAACTGCACCAGCAGTGGCGGGAAGCCGCTGCTGCTATCGGAATGCAATTTGACCAGTCCGGACACCACGCTGAACTACAGGCGCCCGAAGCACAGGAATCGTCCGCCGATCTTGTCGCAAAGGCTTCGCTGGACTGGGCTATCCAGCACTTGGCTGAACGGGAGTCTGTTATGCCCTTGGCAGATCTTCTGCACAGCGCCATCCGACATGCTGGTGGCCATACCGACATCACCGCCATTCAATCAGCCATCCAGGGTCGTGTCGCAGCCGGTGCGCTGATCCAGGAAGAGCCGCACTATAGAAGCACACAGGACCGGGAAGCGCAGCCCATGACCTGCGAAGGATGGGCGGCTGAAGCCACTCGACTGACTGGATTGAGTCAGGACAGTGCACTGCAGTTGGTTGATAATGCCATCGCCCAGGGCCGCCTGTTGATGGAAAGTCCGCGGTACGCCTCCCGCAAGGCCCATGAAGCGGAGGCCAGAATTTTGGCAACCGAACAGGCTGGCCGGAGTACCTGGCAATCTACGATCAACGCATCCGACGCGGAAAGCGGCCTGGACGCTCTTCTGACTCCTGGCCAACGCGAGGCGGTCATGTTGATTACCACCGGCACCGACCAAGTGTCCGGTATCCAGGGCCTGGCCGGCACCGGGAAATCCTTCGCACTACAAAATGCCCAAACCATTTTGCGCGAACAGGGCTACACCATGACCGCGCTCGCGCCCTACGGCAACATGGTGCGCAACCTGCGCCAAGATGGCGTTCCGGCCAACACCATTGCCTCGATTCTTGCCGCTGCTGACAAGCGCCCTTTCCTGGATTCCCTTGGCCCGAGATCCGTGGTGGTGATAGATGAAGCTGGAGTAGTGCCGGTACGGCAGATGGACAGGCTGCTTGCCCTCATTCAACCGACAGGCGCCAAGGTGGTGCTCCTCGGCGACACAGCCCAGACCAAAGCCGTCGAGGCTGGCCGGGCCTTCGCCATGCTGCAAGAGCATGGAATGAAGACCGTGCTGATGGGAGACATCCAGCGCCAACGCACGGCACGGCTGCGTCAAGCGGTAGAACTCGCTGCCACAGGCCGGGCCAGTCAGTCCCTACCGTTGCTCAATGCCATCCGCGTGATTCCAGACGAGTTCAAGACCGACGAACATGGCAGAAAGACTCGCGACAGCTCAGCCCGTTATGAGGCCATCGCACGGACCTACACCAGCATGACCACCACAGAACAGGCCAACACCATTGTCGTGACCGGCACCAACACATCAAGGAATGACATCAATCAACGCGTCCACGCCCTGCTGGGCCTGGAAGGCAAAGGCCGCCTGTGCCAGCTACTCACCCGACATGACACCACTCGTGCCGAACGCAGTGTCGCCCGCTTTTACACGGTAGGCGACATTGTCGTTCCGGAGCGCGACTACAAGTGCGGCCTCAAACGCGGAGAACTTTACCGTGTGACCGGCAGCACCCGCCATGATCGCATCAGCGTCACGCCTGTCCAGACAGACGCTGCACGCGCGCAGCCCATAGAAATTATTCCTAAGACCATGAGCAAGCTGTCGGTCTATCACCTGAACCCGGCGGAGCTTTCTGTGGGCGATCATGTCCGCATTACACGTAACGATGCCCAGCATGACTTGGTCAACGGGCAACTGGCGAAAGTCGTGGTCATCGACGCTGCCAGCGTCACCCTGGAAACCCAGGGCCGCCATGTCCAGCTACCTACAGACCAGCCGCTGAACATGGATTACGCCTACGCCACCACCGCGCATAGCGCTCAGGGGCTGACCTGCGACCGGGTGCTTTACAACGCCGAAAGCTTCAGCCGCACCACCGCCCAGGATACCTACTATGTCAGCATCTCGCGCGAGCGGCACGAGGTTGTGGTTTTCACGGATGATGCGTCCAAACTGCCTGAACGCGTGGATCGGCTGACATACAAAGGGCTGGCGCATGACCTGCAGCAGCCCGCGCCAGCCGACCTGGAGAATGGAAAGAACGATCTTGGTCCCGCCAAGCAGAAAGAGGAGTCTGAGTTGGAAATCGGATGATTTCCAAGGTTCCTCATCAGATTCGGCACTGCGCTCTATCTCATGCAGCATTCCAGTGGCAAGCCGAGCGGAGCTACTCAAAACATTGCTCGGCCGCTTCCTTTGCTTTGCTGAACTACGTCTGCTCGGTCTCGCGCTCATGGGCCATCGCGGCCTCCGCGAGCCGCAGCACCTCCGCTTCGGACGCCTTGCGCTCGCTGTAGCGGTCGACAAGGTAGTCCGAGCGACCACGCACCAGCAGCGTGAACTTGACCAGCTCTTCCATTACGTCTACGACGCGGTCGTAATACGCCGATGGCTTCATTCGGCCCGCTTCGTCGAATTCCTGAAAGGCCTTGGCAACCGAGGACTGGTTCGGAATGGTGACCATGCGCATCCAGCGCCCCAGCACGCGCAGGGCATTGACTGCGTTGAAGGACTGCGAGCCACCGCTGACCTGCATGACGGCAAGCGTGCGCCCCTGAGTGGGCCGGACGCTACCGACTTCGAGCGGGAGCCAGTCGATCTGGCTCTTGAAGATGCCGGTGATCGTGCCATGGCGCTCGGGACTGCACCACACCTGTCCCTCCGACCACTGGGACAGCGCGCGCAGCTCGGCCACCTTGGGATGGTCGGCTGGCACGCTGTCGGGCAGCGGCAGTCCATGCGGATCAAAGATGCGGGTTTCAGCGCCCAGGCGTTGCAGGATGCGTGCGGCTTCTTCGACGAGAAGTCGGCTGTACGAGCGCTCGCGCAGCGAACCGTAGAGCAGCAGGATGCGCGGAGGGTGTTCCGCATCGACCGGCACACCCAGTTTTTCATGGGTTGGCGTATCGAAAAGGGATTCGTCCAGCGCAGGCAGAGTGCTGTCGTGTAGTGAGGTGAATTGCTTCATGATAAATGTTCCAGGTGCGCAGACTCAGCGCACGCGTTTTCCGTGTTCGTCTATGACCACTTCACCATCCTCCTTGGTGAATGGGCCACGTTGAGGCTGTTCGAGGATATCCAGCACCAGCTCGGACGGACGGCACAGGCGCACGCCCGTTGGCGTCACGACGAAGGGTCGGTTGATAAGAATCGGATGCGCCAGCATGGCGTCGAGCAGAGCGTCGTCAGTCAACGATGCGTCATACAAGCCGAGTTCTTGGAAAGGTGTGCCTTTCTCGCGTAGCGCCTGGCGTACCGTCAGGCCCGCGCGCTCGATCAGTGACCTGAGCGTGTCGCGGTCTGGCGGGGTGGCTAGGTACTCGATCACCTGTGGCTCAATGCCGGCATTGCGGATCAGCGCCAGCGTATTGCGCGAGGTGCCGCATTTGGGGTTGTGATAGATGATGACATCGCTCACGGCGAAACTCCTTGTGATTGAACGTGGCTGTCAGTCGACAGCGTTTCTCCGATTTCCTGTGCGGTACTGCGGGCCGAGCGCATGACGCCAACCAGGGTGGCTGAGGCGAACCCGGTCCAGTCGCCATAGCCCACCAGCCAAAGCCCCGGGTCGGCCACGGAGCGTGTGCCATCGACGGCGATGCGACCTTCCGCGTCCAGCACACCGAGCGGCTGCAAGTGATCCAGCGCCGGCAGAAAGCCGGTGCACCAGATGACGGCATCGACCTCCGATTCCCTGCCGTCAGGCCATACGACACCGGTTGGCGTAAAGCCTGTGAAGGGTCGGACTGAGACCAGGTCGCCCCGCCGACGCGCTGCAGCCACCGGAGGCACCATCACGATGTCTCCGAACCCTGCGCTCCGTTCGGGTACCGGCAAGCCTTGCTGCATGGCCTGCCAGCGCGCGGTCGCCTGCTCGAACAGCACGCGCCCGTCCACATCATCCGGTAGGAAGACCGGGTCGGAAGGGGTCACCCATGTAGTCTGCGCGATGCCGGCCATCTCAGCCATGATCTGTGCGCCGGAATTGCCACCACCCACCACCAGCACACGCTGCCCAGCAAAATCCCGAGGATGCCGGTAGTGCGCCGAATGAATCTGCACACCTGAAAAGCTCTCCTGCGCAGGGTAGGCAGGCACATAGGGATGACGCCAGGTGCCGGTGGCGCTGACGACTGCGCGCGAGCGCCAAGTACGGCCGCCATCGGCCTCGACCAAGAAAGAGCTGCCATCCCGCCGGACTGCCTGCACCCAGACCGGCCGCACGACCGGCAATTTGTAGCGCGCCTCGTAGCGCGCAAGGTAGTCGATGACGTGGTCACGCGAGGGGTACCCGTTGGCAGGCGGCATGGGCCAGCCCGGAAGCGAGCTCCATTGCGCCGGGGAAAACAATGTCAGCGACTCCCAGCCATGCCGCCAGGCCGCGCCAGGCCCCTCCTCGGCATCCAGCAGCACGAAGGACAGCCCGGTGCGGCGCAGAAAGTAGGCGGTGGCCAGCGCCGCCTGCCCGCCGCCCACGATCACGACATCGACTTCGTTCATGCCTTGCTTTGCAGAGGTGCGGTGGAGGTGAAGTAGCGCCTGCCGAGCCACAATGCCACATGCACCAGGGCAATCAGCACGGGCACTTCGACCAGTGGCCCGATGACCGTGGCAAAGGCCACTGGGGAAGCCAGTCCGAATGCCGCGATGCCTACGGCGATGGCAAGTTCGAAATTGTTGCTGGCCGCAGTGAAGGCAAGCGCCGTGGTGCGCGGGTAGTCGGTGTCGATAAGCTTGCCCATCATGAAGCTCACGACGAACATGATCACGAAATACAGCGCGAGCGGCACGGCGATACGCAAGGCGTCCAGTGGCAGCTCAACAACAGAACCGCCCTTCAAACTGAACATGGCCACGATGGTGAACAACAGCGCAATCAGCGTGATCGGGCTGATGCGCGGGATGAAGGTATCGTTGTACCAGGCTTCGCCGCGCGCCCTGACCAGAAAGCGCCGGGTCAGGTACCCCGCCAGGAAAGGAATGCCCAGATAGACCAGGACGGCTTTCGCAATGGTCCAGAAGCTGACATCCAGCACGCTGCTCTGCAAGCCGAAGACCGGTGGCAGCACATCGAGGAAGAACCAGGCGTAGACGCTGAAGAAGACGATCTGGAAAATCGAGTTGAACGCCACCAGTGCCGCCACATACTGGTTGCTGCCGCAGGCAAGCTGGTTCCACACCAGCACCATGGCAATACAGCGCGCCAGGCCGATCAGGATAAGCCCTGTCATGTAGGCAGGGTAGTCGTGCAGAAAGTACGCCGCAAGCGCGAACATCAGGATCGGCCCGATCACCCAGTTCTGTACCAGCGAGAGCGCAAGAACCTTCTTGTCCTGGAACACCAGGGGAAGCTCCTCGTAACGCACCTTCGCAAGCGGCGGATACATCATCAGTATCAGGCCGATGGCAATGGGAATGTTGGTCGTGCCGACGGAAAGGCTCTCCAGCCATTGCGGCAGGCCGTCGAAGGTGGTGCCAAGAAGCACCCCCAGCGCCATGGCGGCAAAAATCCAGAGCGTGAGATAGCGGTCGAGAAAGGATAGGCGTCGGGTTTGCACGGGAATTCCTGCGTTAGTCTTTGGGTAGCTGGCCGATTTCGTTTACTTCGCGCTTGATGGCGTTGTGATCGAGCTTGTCGATAGGCAAGGCGCAAAAGAGCTGCACGCGGGTGGAAATCTGGCGGCACACCTTGGCAAACGCGTGACGTTTTTCCTCGTCGGTGCCCTCCGCCTTTGCCGGATCCTCAAATCCCCAGTGAGCCGTAATCGGGTGGCCAGGCCATACCGGGCAGACTTCACCTGCCGCGTTATCGCAAACGGTAATGACGAAGTCCATGTGCGGGGCATCGGGCCCGGCAAACTCGTCCCAGCTCTTGCTGCGCAGACCATCAGTGGGGTATCCCGCCTGCCTGGCCTGCTCAATGGCAAAGGGGTTCACGGCACCAGCAGGGTGGCTACCGGCGCTGTAGGCACGGAACCGTCCCTTGCCGATGGTGTTGATCAGCGCCTCGGCCATGATGCTTCGCGCGGAATTTCCCGTGCACAACACGAGGACGTTATAGATCTTGTCGTTCATCTGACTGACTCTCAGTGGGATCGCAGGCTGGTACGCACGAAATACCGTCGCAGCAGTTCTCTGCGAGGTATCCCAGCACGGCGTTCATGGTGGGATAGTTGGCGCTATAGATCACGAAGCGGCTTTCCTGGCGCGAGGACACAAGCCCTGCATGGGAAAGCTCCTTCAGGTGAAAGGACAGCGATGAGGGAGGGATATGGGCGAGTTTGGCAATGCGCCCAGCCGGAAGGCCTTCTGGTCCGGCCTGTACCAGCAATCGGTAAACAGCCAG
Organism: Achromobacter sp. F4_2707; assembly: GCF_047501535.1. Lineage (NCBI taxonomy): Bacteria > Pseudomonadati > Pseudomonadota > Betaproteobacteria > Burkholderiales > Alcaligenaceae > Achromobacter > Achromobacter sp. F4_2707. The sequence goes on along the minus strand of NZ_JAZDRJ010000006.1, from coordinate 57,763 downwards.
CCGAGACTCCTGGGCAAGCGCCGACAACACCCGGATGATGTCTTTAGATTCCATACTTTCATTATCGTGGAAATATAGAATACAAACAAGTATCGTCCGTCAAACGACGCATCATCGAGCGCTGCCGTCGCGGTAAAAGCAGCGTTGGCGCCCCTACTAGCTCATCAAATCACGAAGAGTGGCAGTGACAGCTGGCGTGACCGGTCCTAACAACAAGGCAGGCTTTGTGCGCATTCCTTTACCTACTCTCTCGCCCGCCCCTGTTCGCTTGATCAGCGTGCTCGGCCTCACCCAGATACTCGCCTGGGGCAGCACGTTTTACTTGCCTGCTGTACTAGCCGCGTCGATTGCACGTGAAAGCGGATGGTCACTTGGTAGCGTAGTCGCAGGTCTTTCCTGGGGGCTGCTGGTGGCCGGTTTCAGCGCGCCCCGCGCGGGCCGGCTAATCGATCAATTCGGTGGCCGTCCCGTATTAGCCACCAGCTCTCTACTGCTGGCAGCAGGACTGGCCCTGATGGGCTTGGCGCCGAGCCTGCTTGTTTACTTCCTCGCATGGACCATCCTGGGAACGGCCATGGCCAGCGGCTTGTATGACGCCGCCTTTTCCACGCTGGGACGGCTGTTTGGGGATAACTCTCGCACCGCCATGACAGGCGTGACGCTGATGGGCGGCTTTGCCAGTACGGTGGCCTGGCCGGCCATCACGGGCCTGGAGGCTGAACTGGGTTGGCGCGATACCTGCTTGGTGCTGGCTGGTGTGCATTTGACGGTAGGGTTGCCGCTGTATTTACTGTTGATCCCTCGCGAGCAGCAGCGCAATAGCGAAGTCGAGCCCACAAAACAAGCTGAACAGCCGGCCGAGGTGATCAAGGAAGCCAGATGCCTTTTCGTGCTAGTCGCCATCCTTTTCACATTGCAGTCATCCGTTATGTCCAGCCTTTCCGTGCATCTGCTCGATGTCCTTGGCCAGCTCGGCTTTGCTGCGCCTGTGGCATTGGCCGTCGGCATGATGATCGGCCCATCACAGGTGGTCGCCAGACTGTTGGAGTTTTCCCTTTGGCGATCGCTTCATCCGACATGGTCCGCGCGTGGTGCCGTGTTGCTCTGCTTTCTCGGCCTCGCCCTCCTGGCTGCGGCGGACCCTGCTCTGGCGTTTGTTGCAACGGCTCTATATGGCGCAGGCAATGGCCTTCTTACCATCGTGCGCGGCACGCTTCCACTCGCCCTTTTCGGGCCTCAAGGATATGGCACCCGTATGGGCCTACTGGCGCGCCCCATGCTTTTTGCCCAAGCCATTGCTCCCCTGATGATGGCGATGCTGCTCAGCGAACTGGGGCCGACGATCCTGTTGACCACACTCACCACCTTGGCGTTGGTCGGGGTAGTGGTGACGTGGCGCTTGCCCATAGGTCGTCATGAATCTGCACATAAGACCTGATGGAATGCGCTCAGCCAATGGAGTTCATCCTGACGGAGATCCTCCTAAAAAGCGGATTCTTGCCAACTGCGCCTGCAAAACCGGAATGCACCCTGGTACAGGTCAATTAGAAACCGCCTTTATCCTCAAGGTATAATGCCGCTATGCACAACAGTCTTTCCTCATCCGTCCGAGATGTCGCCCCTGCGTGGGCGGGATTGTCTGTGCCTTTTTCTCAAGCAAACATCGCCCGCCAAGCGGGTCATGCCATTCACAAGGCAGCTCGGCAACGACTGAGTCCGCCCTAAGTCGGTAGTTCCGTTTGCGTTCCAGCACCAAGCGCTGCTGGTTCGACCTTCGTCTTCCCCAATATTTCCGACTTATGTCGGCTCTGCTGCACGCTTGCGGCAGAGCGACGCTTTTTCTTGTGTCCATGCTAACTAAATCCCTGCACCAGGACTGGTTTTCCAATGTCCGTGGCGACCTGCTCGCCGGTATCGTCGTCGCGCTCGCGCTGATCCCTGAAGCCATTGCGTTTTCCATCATCGCCGGCGTAGATCCCAAAGTGGGTCTGTATGCCTCCTTCTGTATTGCAGTTGTCATCGCTTTTGCTGGCGGCCGCCCGGGCATGATCTCGGCTGCCACCGGTGCCATGGCGCTCCTGATGGTCACCCTGGTCAAGGAGCACGGCCTGCAGTATCTCTTGGCTGCAACCCTTTTGACTGGCGTGTTCCAGATTCTGGCCGGTGTACTTAAGCTGGGCGGCCTGATGCGTTTCGTATCGCGCTCGGTCGTCACCGGTTTCGTCAATGCGCTGGCCATCCTTATCTTCATGGCCCAGCTTCCCGAGCTGACCAATGTCACCTGGGTGGTGTATGCCATGACCGCCGCAGGCCTGGGCATCATCTACCTTTTCCCCTACCTCACGAAATCTGTTCCCTCTCCTCTCGTCTGCATCGTGTTGCTCACCGCAGTCGCAATGATGCTGGACCTGGATATCCGTACGGTGGGAGATATGGGTGAGCTGCCAGACAGCCTGCCGGTTTTCCTGCTGCCGCAGGTGCCGTTGAACTGGGAAACGCTAGCCATCATCTTCCCGTACTCGCTGACCCTGGCAATCGTCGGTTTGCTCGAGTCCATGATGACCGCCACCATCGTGGACGACCTGACTGACACGCCGAGCGACAAGAACCGGGAATGCGCCGGCCAAGGCGTCGCTAACATTGCCTCCGGTCTGCTGGGCGGCATGGCGGGATGCGCCATGATCGGCCAGTCGGTCATCAACGTTAAATCCGGCGGTCGCGGCAGGCTTTCCACGCTGGCGGCCGGCGTAATTCTGCTGATTATGGTGGTGTTCCTTGGGCCGTGGGTAAAACAAATCCCCATGGCTGCACTGGTGGCCGTGATGATCATGGTGTCCATCGGCACCTTCAGCTGGGAATCTATCCGTAATCTGCGCGCTCACCCCAAGAGCTCCAGCATCGTCATGGTGGCAACCGTCATCGTGGTCGTTGCCACGCATGATCTGGCCAAGGGTGTTTTCGTGGGCGTCCTGCTTAGCGCCCTCTTCTTCGCCACCAAGGTCAGCCGACTGTTTCAGGTCAAGTCCGAGCTCGTGGACGAGGGCAAATGTCGCAACTACGTGGTGTCTGGTCAGGTTTTCTTTGCCTCTGCAGACAGGTTCGTATCGGCGTTCGATTTCAAGGAAGCCGTCGATCGCATCACGATCGATGTGAGCCGCGCGCATTTCTGGGACATCACCGCAATCAATGCGCTGGACAAGATTGTTTTGAAGTTCCGGAGGGACGCCACCACCGTTGACATCATCGGCATGAACGAGGCCAGCGCAACTCTGGTCGACCGATATGCCGTTCATGACAAAGCCGGCGCTGACCACGACCTGACCGCACACTAAGGAGACACCATGAACAACGTGATTGCTTGTATTGACGGCGCGAGCTACACCGAGAGCGTCTGCGACTATGCGACCTGGGCGGCAAAGAGGCTGGGTACTCCGCTTGAATTCCTTCATGTGCTAGTTCGTCAGGACGATGCGAAGGTCGATGCCAGCGGCAGTATCGGGTTAGGCGCCCAAGAGTCCCTTCTGCAGGAATTGTCCGATCTGGATGAGCGTCGCAGCATCATTGCGCGGGAACATGGCCGGCAACTGCTGGAAGGCGCCAAGCAGCGGGCCATAGCAGCCGGTACACAACAGGTCAGCGCACGCCAGCGTCATGGAGAACTCATCGAAACGCTGGTCGAGATCGAGACAGACACTCGTCTGTATGTACTCGGTCAGCACGATCATGAGGCGAAGCCCAAGCGCTTTTTATTGGATCACAACCTGGAGAGTGCAGTGCGCACGCTGCACCGCCCGATCCTGGTAGCCAATTCAAAATTCGCTGAGCCCCAGCGCTTCATGATTGCCTTTGACGGGAGCGCGACAGGCCGCAAAACAGTCGAGATGGTGGCAGACAGCCCGCTGTTGCGCGGCTTGGAGTGCCATGTCGTGACGGTAGGCAATGCCGTGGAAGCGCTGCGCTGGGCCTCTGAGAGATTGGATGGGGCGGGGTTCCAAGTGACATCTCACCAGCTTGACGGAGAGCCTGCCAATGCGTTGGCTAACTATGCGCAGCAGCAGAGCATCAATATGATGGTCATGGGTGCCTACGGACATTCGAGGATCCGGCACTTGGTTGTGGGTAGCACTACCACGGCCATTTTGCGGCAAAGCAAAGTCCCTGTGCTGATCCTTCGTTGAGCGAAAATACAGACAATCTGCCGCCTCACCGAGGTGAGGGTTTCTCTGACGTAGCCCCCTGGTAGGTCTATTGCTGCGGCCCTGTAAATCCATAGCAGCCTCTATGCAGTCAACGTGTAGTGTCCTTGCAGTCTTCATGCGGTCAAAGTACAGATTGAAGGCTGCCGGTCTGTAGTCATGGTGTTGTGGCCGTAGGGGCACTACGCTGTCTACGCGCCAAGAGGCCACAGACGTGGTCGCAATCCTGCCAGCCAAATCAAAGTCTTACGCCGGTTTGTTGCTCTGTCTGCCTTACGGCGGCGAAAGTGGCCGCTTGCCCGCAAACGATTGATCCATAAGCCCTTTTCCCACTCCGCCAGGGGTGCGTCATGTGTGGGACTTTTAAGGCCACAAATGAGCGAAGGCGAACTTGGGGACGGAAGTCCCAGCCAGAACGGAAACCGGGCTGGCATCGTCACCGGACAGGGTCCCAGGCGCAGCCTGGGAACTGCACGGCACTAGCAGCAAAAGCTGCTCTGACATGCTCCCCAACAGTAAACCACCTGCAGAGAACAGCAATCCCGACATTGCACACCCGCAGCAAACACGCGGGAATTTCTCTATGTGCAATCGCTACGTAACACCCGATCAGGCGGCTCTTGAACGCTACTGGCATGTAGGAGGCCAGAACCCGCCAAGGCTCTGGGGGCCACTGGTCCATCCCCGGGGCATGGGGCCGTTTATTCGTGCGGGCGACCAGGGGCGGGAACTTGCTGCGGGCCAGTGGGCGCTGATTCCACCATTCGCCAAGGGTGCCAAACTGCCCTATTCCACCAACAACGCACGTGCGGAAGAACTGGCTAACAAGCCCACCTTCCGGCAGGCGTGGGCGCGGGGGCAGCGCTGCATCATTCCGGCGGAATCTTTCGATGAGCCCTGTTGGGAAAGCGGCAGCAATGTGTGGTGGCGGTTCCGGCGCGCCGATGGTGCGCCCTGGGGGCTGGCCGGTCTGTGGAATACCTGGGTCGGTCGAGATACCGGCGAAGTGGTGGAAAGCTACACCATGCTCACGCTGAACGCGGACACTCACCCCCTGATGAACAGAATGCACAAGCCGGATCCCTCCAAACCTGCCGGCGCGCAGGATAAGCGCTCGGTGATTCCGATTGAGCTGGCCGATGTCGATCAATGGCTGAACGGCAGCCAGGACGACGCGCAGGCGCTATTTACTCTGACGCCCGCTGCGGCATTCGATGCCATCCCGCTGGAACCGCCGCGACAGTCCAGCCTGATTTAATGATTTGCGCAGGCCAGCGCGGACATGACGGAACCACACGCGACAAGACCCGGCAAAGCCGGCCCAGTCGCGGTTTTTTGCCAGGCCGGCGTTACCCGGCCTTCGGCGGGCTGTCGATCAAAACGGAATATCTGATGGTTCGACTTCTTCAGGTGCTGCAGCAGGTGCCTTCGCCTTGCTGTTGCGGCCTTTCGAGCGGGCTGCCGGCCCAGGCTGGGCGGTGTCAGCCTGGGCCGTTTCCCTGGCGCCCAACATCTGCATTTGGTCTGCAATGATTTCCGTGGTGTAGCGATCTGTGACGGTGTCGGCGTCCTGCCATTTGCGGGTTTTCAGGCGGCCTTCCACAAATACGGTGCGGCCTTTGCGCAAGTATTCACCGGCAATTTGAGCCAATCGGCCATAAAAAACGACACGGTGCCACTCAGTTTCTTCGCGGCGCTCACCTGTGGCCTTGTCCTTCCATTGGTTGGTCGTGGCAATCGACACTGAGCACACGGCTGCACCGTCTGCGGTGTAGCGGACTTCGGGGTCTTTGCCAAGGTTGCCGATCAGAGTGGCGCGGTTCAATGATGCCATGGTGACTTCTCCTTTGTGTCAGTCAGGGTAAAAACCTGGACGACCTTTCGCCCAGGTGGGGAAGACTTATTGCTGCCGCTGGGCGAGTTCCAGGGCACGCATGAAATCCATTGCGGACCATTGGGCATTGGCCGTCAGTTGTCGAACCCAGGCGCTGCGTGTCGGACTCCAGCGAAAACCGTGGCGCTTGAGCAAGTCGCGAGTTTCCTTCGCCGGTTTGCCGTCAAACAGGAACATGGCGCGGTTTTCCTGCGGATCCTCGCGGTAGGTGTAGCCGGGGCCGCTGCGTTCAAACTCGGGCCGGTCAGCCACTTTCTCCAGGTCTTTGATGCGTTGGGCAATGCGGCGAATATTGGCGTTGTTGTTCTGCAGTTGGTACGGTGCAAAACCGATACGACCCATAAAATCGGGCTTGACCAGTTCGCGGGCGCGAGTATCGTCCACCAGGCCGCTGGCTACGAGGGCGCTGATGCAGGTTTCCGGCTCGGCCTTGGCGTGGCGGCGAAGAATCCCATTCAGTTTCTTCATGGTGTCCTGCCATGCCTGCAACGATGCCAGCTTGGCCTTCAGTTTTTCGATGGCCTGCGGGTCATCGCTGGAGATGCCGCCCTTGCCTACTGCTGCGGCCTTGTCTGCATAGTGTTCGGCCTTCTTCTGCAACTCAAAGGATTTTTCATAGCCCTGCTGGATGCGCTCCCGATAGCGGCGGTCGCCACGTTCGGAGTGATGGCCCACCAGAATTGGTTGACCAAAGGGAATGGCCTGTGCCATGTCGTGCGCCTGGGCGTGTGCCGCGTCTGCCTGTCGTTCGGCCTGTGCGGCCTTGGCCTGATACCCTGCTTTCCGTGCTGCTTGCTTCGCTTCATAGGTGTTCATGATCTGATCTCCAAATGAGGTTTTGGGTTTTCAGCTGACCGGATCCGAAGATTCTTGAGCCGAAACGTAAATCCGCCGTGTGGGGTTTATGCAGGCTCTCCGGTCTTGCCGCCGTCTTCCGTGAGTTCCGTCGCCGTGCCGATCTGGATCATGTAGCGCCGACCGGAAAGAGGCGGGAACGGAAGCCGCAGCCCGAAGCGAAGCGGAGGGATCGGGTGAGTACCCGGCGAAGCGAACCCCTTGTAGGGAGAAGCGCAGTGATACCGTCGGCGGTTTTGGCGACGGAACTCACGGAAGACGGAACAGCGGCCCGCCCGAGCGATGACCCCGAACGGCAGCCGCGCGGCGAGCGCCCCAGCCGCGCACGGCGCGGCTCTCACCTGGGCCACCGGCCCAGAGCAAGCGAAGCGCGCAGCGCCGGCAGGCGCGAAGACGTGAGGGATGGAAGCCCGAAGGGGCAAGACGCCGCAGGCGGCTTGTTGCGAAGCACGACAGCCCGGCCCGCAGCCGACAGGCGGAGGGACACGCGTGTGGACTATCGTTGAAATAGGGCCCACCCGCCCAGTCAGGAAACTAAGGCGCGGTTAGATTCGGCGCTGCTGTGGCTTGTCTTTCTGTGTCAGGGGTATGAGCGGCGGACCGCACTTAAACGCGCGTCCAGTCCCGGTGCAGATCGTCAAAGATTTGGGGGTGGCGATGCACACCTTGGTTTGTGTATTCGCGCAAATGAGGATGATCTGGTGGCAGATCCGGGTGATCGTGAGGGATGTCAGAAGAATCACTAGCGGGCCAGAGCCGCAATGCCAGCCCCACTCCGGCGAGACCGATGAGCGACATGATGACGAAGGTTGACTGCAGTCCAAAGGCAGCGCCAAAACGGCCGACCAAAGGATAGGCAATGAGCCAACATAGATGAGATAGCGCGAACTGCGCGGCAAAGACCGCAGGGCGATCCTCGGGATGTGCTGAGCGACGCAACAATCGACCGGAAGGTGTTTGCGCCATGCTGTAGCCAAAGCCGACAACGACCCAGATCACCAGTAGACCAACATAGCTGGAAATCATCGCACCAGCTGCTGTTCCCAGCACCAGCATCGCCGCGCCCGCAATCATCACGGGTCGATCGGCAAGCTTGCCAAGCAAACGAGGCAGTGCGAAGGCTGCAATCATCGAGCCGCCTCCGAAAGAAGCCAGCGCCCACGCGACCTCGGATTCACCCAGACCGAAGCGAGCCTTCACGATGACCACCGTATTGACAATCACCATTGACCCAGCAGCTGCCACTGCGAGGCTGATCGCCAACAGGCCCCGAAGGCGGGGCGTGGCAAGATAAATCCGCGTACCGCGCGTGATGCGCTCCCAGATACCACGACGCGGGCCTGGAACGGTTGAGGGCAGCCTCACGCTTACCACGAGCGCCGCGGAAATAAGGAAGCCGAGAACCGTTCCGGCAAACAGGTTGTGAAAACTGATGACCGTGAGCAGCGCGGCGGCCAGCATAGGGGACACCAAGCTTTCTAGATCGTAGGCCAGCCGCGAAAGAGACAGTGCCTTCGTGTATTCGTCTTCATCGGGGAGGATGTCCGGGATGGTGGCTTGAAAGGTCGGCGTGAAGCCTGCCGATGCCGCCTGCAAAACGAAGATCAACACATAAATTTGCCAGATTTCGCTGACAAAGGGCAGGCTCAGCGCAATAGCCGCTCGTATCAGATCTAGAGCAACAAGCAAAGATCGCCGCGGCAGCCGATCTGCGAACGCTTGCGCCACCGGAGCAACTCCAACATAGGCGAGCATCTTGATGGCGAGCGCAGTGCCGAGAACCACGCCAGCATCTGCACCGGCAAGGTCGTAGGCAAGCAGGCCCAACGCCACCGTCATCAGTCCGGTGCCAATAAGGGCGATCACTTGAGCCGCGAACAGGTGGCGGTACGTGCTGTTCTTCAGGACAGAGAGCATCGGATGGCCTCAAAGCAGTTTCGTCAGCGCCTTCATTTCGGCCAGCACGGAGTCGTTGTCATGGGCAATGCAGTGATCGATATGATCGTGAATGAGAACGCGCTTTGCCGCCGTGACAGCGCTTTCTACCGCCGCGAGCTGACGGGCGATGTCGAGACACGAGTCGCCACCTTCGATCATCCCGATGACGTGCCGAAGATGCCCATCGGCACGTTTCAGACGCTTCACGATATCGGGATGAGTAGAGTGCTTGCCCTCTGCTTTCATGCGGCAATTTTATCCCCCTAGGGGGATACTACAAAGCAAATTTGCCGACGGTGTTGGCCAACCGTGGACCTGCCTGGTCAATTGCATTCGTGCCTATAAAAGGCAGGGCGGAACGCCCTGCCCGATTTTCTGGCTCTCACATCTCCCCACGTTCGGCGAGCGAGATCGTTTCTGACGCGGTCACGATGACATGGTCAAGAAACCGCACATCAATCAAGGCCAGCGCTTTCCTGAGATGCTGGGTCAGATTGAGGTCGGCCATGCTCGGCTCGGACGAACCGGACGGATGGTTATGCGCCATGATCAACGCGGCAGCATTCAGCCTCAATGCCGTTTTCACGATCTCACGCGGATACACGCTCGCCTGATTGATCGTACCCAGGCCCTGCTCCATGTAGCGGATAGGCTTGAACTTGCTATCCAGATACAGGAAAGCCGCGCACTCATGCCCCAAGCCGGCCAGCTTAGACTGGAAAAATTTGCGTACTTTCTGAGGGTTGTCCACTGGCTGTGACTGCGGCAACAGACTTTCTGCAGCCATGCGGCCCGCTGCAAGAATCATGTCATCGCTGGCCAGCTTATAGCGACCGCTAGGGCCCCGCACGTAGAGTGCAGGGGTAGCGTTCATGTTGTCATAGCTCAGCGCGGCGGTTTGGTGTTCCATGGTTGTTTTCTCCTTTCGGGGTTAACCGGCTACCGGGGCCGAAGATTCCGAGCCTTTTGTAGGTTTTGCGGTGACCGCAGTCCTACGTCTGGCCCGGAGTGCCACCGTTGCCGTGAGTTCGTCGCCTTGCCGCGCTGGATCAAGGAAGGACGATAGGAAACGGGCTGGCACGCAAGCCGCAGCCTGAAGGAGAACGAAGAGAACCGGAGGGACCGGGTGAGTACCCGGCGAAGCGAACCCCTTGGATGAAGGAGTGGAGTGATACTGTCGGCGTTTTAGGCGGCGCACTCAGGGCAATGGCTGCCCTTGCCACATAGAAGGATTGTGGATACCAGCCGCGCGGCGAGCGCCTTTATCGCCCGCAGGCGATCCGAACTGCTGGATCTTTTTTTCCCCACCAATCGCCGAACGCCAAGTAGATCGCCCCGTGAGGTCTGACTCTGTACCGATTTAGATGACAAAAATGTAATGCGCGCGAAATGTAAATTGGCACGTAGACGTGGCATGATTGACAACAGTCGGGCGCCGACGCTACGGTCGTTTACTTGCTGTGGCGCGCCCTAACTGACGTTCTCTAAAGGATTGACGAACAGAGCCATGACACAGAAACAGCGTGATGGTCATCATAAGAATGATCAACGGAATCATCCAGGCGCCGAGGCTGCACTCACCGACCCAGTATGTGGGATGCATGTCACCAAAAACACTGAGCATCAATGGCAGCACGCCGACAGAACGTTTTATTTCTGCAGCGAAAACTGTCTTCAAAAGTTCAGTGCCGGGCCCGATAAATACCTGGGCTCAAAGAGCGACAGCGAATCAGCCCTTACCGAAGACGCCCCGGGCACGATATACACGTGCCCAATGCATCCCGAGATTCAACAGGATCACCCGGGAAGCTGTCCAAAGTGCGGCATGGCGCTCGAACCTTTGATGCCGACCCTGGATGACGATAACCCCGAACTGGTAGATTTCTCGCGGCGCTTCTGGTGGACACTGCCCTTCACAGTCGTCGTCACAATCCTTGCAATGTTCGGCCCGCAACTCGGTTGGTTCGACATAACCACACAGACTTGGGTCGAGCTCGTACTGTCCGTTCCCGTAGTCCTGTGGGCGGGCCTGCCCTTCTTCGTCAGAGGATGGCAATCGGTCGTCAACCGCAGCCCCAATATGTGGACCTTGATCGGTCTAGGCACAGGAGCGGCATTTGTATATAGCACGCTGGCGACCGTGGCCCCCGGAATTTTCCCGGAGACCTTTATGTCGATGGGACGCGTTGACGTCTACTTTGAAGCCGCCGTCGTCATCATTTCCCTCACACTGCTCGGGCAAGTTCTAGAGCTTCGCGCGCGCTCACAGACCTCGGCCGCGATCAAGTCTTTACTCAGTTTAGCGCCTAAAACGGCCCGCCGAATCAACGCCGACGGAACCGAAGAAGACGTGCCTCTGACCCATGTTCATGAAGGCGACCGTCTGCGCGTGCGCCCTGGAGAAAAAGTCCCGGTAGACGGCGTGGTGGAAGACGGTTCCAGTTCCCTGGACGAGTCGATGCTAACTGGCGAACCTTTACCCGTCAGTAAACGGGTGGGCGACAAGGTTATTGGCGCAACCATGAACACATCGGGCGCTTTGGTGATACGCGCCGAAAAAGTCGGCTCTGCAACCGTGCTTTCGCAAATCGTTCAGCTTGTCGCACAGGCGCAGCGCTCACGCGCACCAATGCAGAGAATGGCCGACCTTGTAGCAGGCTACTTCGTCATGGCGGTCGTTGCGATCGCCATCATCACTGTATTCGTATGGGGCATCTTCGGGCCCCAGCCGAGTTGGGTGTACGGCTTGATCAATGCCGTAGCGGTATTGATCATTGCATGCCCCTGTGCGCTCGGGCTGGCCACGCCCATGTCAGTGATGGTCGCAACCGGCCGGGGCGCCACGCAAGGTATTTTGTTCCGCGATGCGGCCGCAATCGAAAACTTGCGGAAGGTAGATACCCTTATCGTCGACAAAACCGGCACATTGACGGAGGGTCGCCCGGCGTTCGATAAAGCCGTTTCGGCCGGTGTAATGGAAGTGGACGAAGTCTTGCGCCTTGCTGCCAGCCTCGATCAAGGCAGCGAGCATCCCCTGGCTGACGCCATCGTCGACGCGGCTCGGGAACAAGGTCTGAGCCTGAGCCCAGTGAATAACTTTGAATCGGGCAGCGGTATAGGCGTCCGCGGCGAAGTTGACGGGAAGCGGCTGGCACTGGGTAATACAGCCCTAATGCAACAAGACGGTGTGGAGGTCACAACCTTGACCGAAACGGCCGAATCGTTCCGGGCCAGGGGCGCCAGCGTGATGTATCTGGCTGTCGACGGTCAAGTGGCCGGACTATTAGCCGTTTCCGACCCTATAAAGGCGAGCACACCGGAAGCCATGCAGGCCCTCAAGGAGGCGGGAATACGCGTCATCATGGCGACCGGTGACGGCTTAACGACAGCCAAAGCTGTTGCCGAAATCCTGAACATTGACGAAGTGTATGGCGAAGTGAAGCCCGCCGATAAGCTCGATTTAGTGAGCAGATTGCAAGCTGAAGGCCGGGTCGTTGCGATGGCCGGTGACGGCATCAATGACGCGCCGGCATTGGCCAAAGCAGATGTCGGCATTGCCATGGGAACCGGCACCGACGTGGCCATGAACAGCGCACAGGTGACGCTGGTTAAGGGGGACTTGCGCAGCATATCCACCGCACAACATTTATCCAGGAAGACGGTAGCCAATATGAAGCAGAACCTTGGCTTCGCTTTCATTTACAACGCGCTGGGCGTGCCGTTGGCGGCCGGCGTCTTGTACCCCTTTATGGGGCTCTTGCTCTCGCCCATGTTCGCCGCGCTGGCCATGAGCTTAAGCTCGGCATCCGTAGTATTCAACGCACTGAGACTGCGCAATTCAGTGTAGCCAAGCCGGCGCAGCTGCTCCTGATCTGACCGACGCTTGAATCCCGCGGACATTACTGTTTTGTAATGTCCGCGACATCATTTCGACAGCCCCCGCTCAGTATAGTGAAAGCAATGACCATGATCGTGGTCACTTGCAAGTAAGGAGCATCACCATGAGAAAGATCCGTTTAATCGCCTCCACCATTATTCTGAGTTCGGCTAGCGCCCTGTCGTTCGCTCAGACGACAGACGAGCATAACGCACACCACCCCGGAGGGACCGGCAACAACGAAACGTCAATTTCGGATAAATCATTAGCGGCAGACCCGGCGCTTCTGAAGCAAAAGATGGATACCCATATGAAGGCCATGAACACCTTTCATGAGAATCTTCAAAAAGCCACGCCAGACGAACGTCGCGCACTCATGTCCGAGCACCACGATTTGATGCAAGAAGGCATGAAGCTAATGGGCATGGCGTCCGCAGGAATGCAGGGTATGGGAATGATGGGAAGCATGCACTCTCAAACCGGAAAAGATCCATCCGCAGCGCCGTCAGGTGCACATCACGAGATGATGCTGAAACGGATGGACATGATGCAAGGCATGATGCAAATGATGATGGACAGAATGCCGGCGGCGGCCACTACAACCCCATAATCTTGGCGTTCTGATGACAACGACGCCGGCGCACGGGAGGGAACCAACATGAAGGCGGAAACACCGAACAGTTCACAGGGGAAAGGCCGCTACGAGGCGAGCCCAGAAGCCGATACACCCAAACTGCCACACTTGGCGGAGTATGCGGTTGACGCCTGGCAACGCAGTATCCTCTATGCAGACGTCATGCGCCAGCGCGGCAATCAATATGAAACGCACCTCGCCGAGCGTGTTCCGAATGTTCTGAATTTCCCTTCCGAAGTAGTGATATCCGGTAAAGACCTGCCTCGACCAGTGAACTATTGGCTGGTACGGATAGAGCCGCCGCACGACAAGCCTGCGGATCATATGAAACGACCTTTCGTGGTGATCGATCCTCGCGCTGGCCACGGCCCAGGCATTGGCGGCTTCAAAGTCGACAGCGAGATCGGCGTGGTTATCGATGCTGGCCACCCCTGCTATTTCATTGGTTTTCTGCCCGACCCCATAGAGGGGCAAACGATCGAAGACGTGATGCACGCGGAAGCGGCTTTCCTCGAAAAAGTGATTGAACTGCATCCGTGCCCTGAAGGTAAGCCAGCCGTCATTGGCAACTGCCAGGCCGGCTGGCAAATTCTGATGACTGCAGCCATTCGACCGGAACTGTTTGGCCCGATTATTGTCGCCGGTGCACCGCTTTCTTATTGGGCCGGATGGCGCGGTCGCGATCCCATGCGCTACACCGCCGGGCTGCTTGGTGGCAGCTGGTTAACTGCAATGACGAGCGACATGGGTGCCGGCCGTTTCGACGGCGCGTGGTTGGTGCAAAACTTCGAAAACCTGAACCCAGCCAATACGCTCTGGAACAAGCAACACCATCTGTATGCAAACATCGACACAGAGGCGCCCCGTTACCTGGACTTTGAAAAATACTGGGGCGGGTACGTCTACCTCAACGATGTGGAGATGCAGTACATCGTTGATAATTTATTCATTGGCAACCGCCTCTCGAGCGCCGAGCTGCGCACCTCGGATGGCTCACGCATCGATCTACGCAACATCCGCTCGCCGATCGTAGTCTTCTGCTCCTACGGCGACAACATCACACCGCCGCCACAGGCCTTAGGTTGGATTACTGACTTATACGGCGACGATGAAGACGTACTAACGCACGACCAAACCATTATCTATGCCACTCACGATAGCGTCGGCCATCTGGGCATCTTTGTGTCTGGAGCAGTCAGCCGCAAAGAACATCATAAATTCACTACTAATATCGACCTGATCGACGTTTTACCCGCGGGCATATATCGCGCAACGATTGCAGAGCCAGCGCAAAAAGATGGCGCGGTCCCGCTCGATAATTTTGAGCTTTCGATCGAGCCTGCCGACGTGGCCCGCGTGCGCGACATTGTCCAGCCGGATCCAGAGAGCGACCGTCGCTTCAACGCTGTGGCGCAGCTCTCGAAGATTAATTTAGGACTGTACCGCCAGTTTCTGCAGCCATGGGTACGTCATACGTTCACACCGCAGGCGGCGCAGTGGTTACAGGCCATGCATCCGTTGAGGCTCTCTTACGAATGGTGGTCCGATCAAAACCCGTTGTCATCACACATCGCCGATACTGCAACTAAAGTTCGCAAACAGCGTGTAGCGATTGACGACGACAATCCTTTTCTGCAGATGCAGGAAATTGGCTCGCAAGCCATTACGCAGGCGCTCGACCACTGGCGAGATGCGCGCGACTCGGCTTATGAACGAGCTTTTGAATGGATCTACGACTCGCCCTGGATGCGCATTATCACTGGACAGACAGGCAGCGACGAGCCAGCCCACGCGGGGCCTTGCACTGCACCTGATCATGATGCCTTGATCCAGCAGAAGATTACAGAGCTCCGTACCGAGATTGCCGAAGGAGGCGCGCTCGAGGCAGGAATCCGAGCCCTGATTTATATTCACCGCTTTTGTAGTTCTATTGATGAGCGGCGTGCGAACTTACTGCTCGAACTACACCAGCCCGACTGCCACCGTGGCTTTGACATGGCGTCTTTCCGCGACACAGTGCGCCGCCAAGCCAATATTATGCGGCTTGACGAAAAGGCCGCAATTGCGTCCCTGCCCCAGCTGCTGGCCCGTGACAACCCGGCCCGCATTCGGGAGATCGCTGACGGTGTCGCGCGTATGCGCGACTTTGGGCCGTTGTCGACTGCCGAAGAATCGAGTCTGTCTCAGATGTTGGGGATCTTCGATCATGCTGTCACTAGCCACGCTTTGAAGTTACCTTAAAGAACAGGTAAGAATCTACCCGCGCCTCCCGAGAGGCTCATCACAAAATGTCGTGATAACCGCGTCACATGCCTGCGCGGGTTGGGGCGAGGAAAGGCTATCCACATGATGCACGTACCGAGACATGATAGGAATATCACGACTCGGTACTACGGCTAGTCTTTTGAAAAGGCCTTCCCTTCGAAATCGACCGTCACCAGCTTTCCATTTAACTTGCCCATCCCGGGGGAATTCACTGGCATGCCAGGGGCCGCCACGCCCTTCACCGAAGCGTCTGCCAGGAGCTTGTTAACCGCATTGGCCGGCACGTGTCCCTCAATGATTTGCCCCGTACTCTCGACCACGCCTGTATGGCAGGATCCCAGCTTCGCGGGTACACCCAGCTTCTGTTTGATCGACGTCATATCAGTCGTCTTGATCGCTTTAACCTCAAAACCAGACTCCCGCATATGATCCACCCACCCGGAACAGCATCCACAGTATGGATCCTGATACACCGTAATAGCGGTATCGGCGGCATGGGCCAATGAAGAGGCGGCCATCAGAGTAGCCGCGACAACCAACATTTTCATAATTCACTCCTGATAAGTGGTCGGATCCGACCACTCGTAAATATCCTCTTGGACTCCATCAGCCCTGGGTTCGCACAGTCACTTCTTTTTGCGCCTCCAGCACCTTGGGCGGCCAGCTGCTCTTTATATACGCCAGCACCGCGATAATTTCCTCATCAGTCAGGATATCGCGATAGGCTGGCATATCGGTCTCGTAGCCCCGTGGCGCTGTGCGCCCCGGAACCAGGCTATTTTTCACCATGTCGATTAGCATTGCATCGGGGTGATGCCACGTGTGGCCGGTCTTATCGTGCGGCGGCGCGGGCAACCGACCATTCGCCAACCGTTGGCGCCAGTCCGGTTGACCTTGCAGCTCAGCGCCATGGCAGGACGCGCAATTGTTTGCGTATATCACTCTGCCCTGCATCACCAGGGTCTGATCGTCGGGGTCGATAAACACAGGCCCCGATTGTTTCATCGCCGTGTAAAGGGCTGCGGCGGAACCCAATAAAACGATTGCCGCTGCGCCAAAGACTAATTTCTTACGTGACATTGCTTCATGACTCGCTTAGCTGACCGTTATCTCTCGAAACATCCCAGCACCTGTGTGCGCTGGGAGTAACCATGCTCTGGCCTACGCGCTGACAGCGAACTCTGTCATCATGCCGGTCTCAAGATGCGGCATATGGTGGCAATGCAGCATCCAGCGCGCGGCTTCGCCCGCGTCGAGTGCGATATCGACCTTCGACATCGACGGCACATATACAGTGTCCCGGAAGGCGCCCGAGACCGCGCGTCCGTTCAGCCCGACGATCTGGAACACATGTCCGTGCAGATGCATCGGGTGGCCCATCATCGATACGTTATGAAAGGACAGCACGACCCGCTCGCCGCTTTTCGCGCTAACCGGACGGTGCTGGCCCCAAACGGCGCCGTCGATCGTCCAAACATAAGGCTGCATTGTGCCGCCCAGCGTTACGATGTGGCTACGATCTACGGGCCGACTCGTCAGTGCGTTCAAGGCGATCAAGCGCGACTCCTGTGACAAGTCAGTGTCAAAGGCGGGTGCGTCGGTTTCTGCCAGGGTGTCAATGCGGCGGATTTCAGCGCCCGGAGTGGCAAGGATCAGCCCTGTACGCTCTCGCGCCCCTTCCCGTAGCGCGAGAATCGGCCAGGCACCACCGTCCTGCGGCAGGTCGATTTCGAGATCAAGCCGCTGGCCCATGGCCAAGCCAAAGCGCGTACCCTGGATGGGCTGGATGGCATGTCCATCCACAGCGACGAGCCGGGCTTGCGCTTTCCCAGTCTCGATCCAGAAAACCGTTGCCGCAGCAGCGTTAATCACCCGCAGACGGATGCGCCCGCCACGCTCGACCTGCACCACCTCGGGATCCGAAAGCGTGCGGTCGTTGGCAAGATAGGCATCCCAGTCGTAGTCATTGAGATCCATCGCCATGCCATCCATGGCACCATGGTCCATGCCCGCCATATCACCCATGTGGCCGCCTCCATGACCATCTCCATGGCCGCCCCCGTGGCCTTCCTCGATCTCAGCCATCACTTCCTGGGGTGTCTTGAATGAGAAATCATGCAGGAATAGCACCACCTCTTGCCGATCGGCCGCGACATCTTCCTTTGAACGAACGATCAACGGCGCCGCGAGCAGTTGCATCTCCTGAATTGGCACATGACTGTGCATCCAGAATGTGCCTGACAACGGCTCGAAATCATAGGAGCGGGTCTCACCCGGCGCGAGCATCGGCAAAGGCAAGTCTGGTACGCCATCCTGCGCGTTGGGTGGAATTTGGCCATGCCAGTGAATGATCGTACTCACATCAAGATTGTTGGTCAGGTCAACCCTGAACCTCTGTCCGGGGTCGAGAACTAAGCCTTGGCCGCTAGGACCAGCAAGACCGAAGACGGTCGCCGCGCGACCGTCGACATCGAGCGTGCGGGTTGCTGCCTGTAGAGACAGCGGGGCCACACCCTGAGCTGCCGCGAACTTGGGCAGCTGCGAATAGGCCAGCATGGCTGCACCCGCGGCAAGAAAGCCGCGTCGTGAAATGGTATTCATTATTGTTTCCTGTACAACGGTAGTGCTAATGCATAGATATAGCGAAGTGCTGCGGTCAGTCGAGTGACGCAAGCATTACTTTTTCATAATAAAAAGACATTTGAGCTGGCAGCCCACAGGGGAGCGATACGAGCTCAAGTGCGCAGAAATGCTGAGGGCACACCCATCTCATAACCGCAACAATGAGTACAGCATGACCCCTGCAAACGCGACGGCCAACACTATGAGCATTCCCAGCACTGCGATTAGAACTAAAACTGCTCTCTTGAGGTCGCCACCCATTAGCTGGTTAGGCATCCCGCCGCTTACTCACCGCCAGGCCTAGGCGAGTGAATCCCGACTTAGCGGGCTCATCCTTCGATAGTTTTGGCGAACTGCTTTTATTGGTGGCATGGTCGGTGTGGCACGACTGCATACCCTTCATCATGAAAACCATCATCAGCGGACAAATTAACAAAAACAGAAACGGGCTTACTGCAACGAGCAGTTCGCGTGCAGCGGGAAACATTGCATAGGCAACCGCAATCCCAACGGCAAGCCCGGCGCCGGCCTTTAGCATCGTCTTCATATCGCATTTCATTTTCGGTTCTCTTTGGTGATGTGTTTATCGTCCGCCATACAATCGAGCGGCTCACCTTACTGTAGCCGCCGCCGCCTTTCAGGGGCATTGCTCGTGCATTACATCTTTGTCATCTTCGCCGCGCCGTCGTAACCAAGCTAATTTGTAGCGGTTTGTATTTTGTCATCGGCGCAATGCTCGGTGACTGCGCATAAAGCAGGAACGAACGATCCTTGCACATTCCATCAGGAGCCTCGACGGGGCTAGACACCAGACTTGTGGAGCAAGGTCATGCTCGTACCCGTTAGCACACCGTCGCTCGAAATATAAGAAGCCGACGTGACGTCACGTCGGCCTGCAGTTAATCGCGCCTTATTGGGCGGCGCGAACGTTCCTTAAAACAAGACGTTAAGCCGCCTGGGCCATCCGCCTGCACTCCTCAGCACATGTGCGACACGCCTCCGCGCAGCGTTGGCAATGTTCCATTTCGTGCTTCGCGCACTCTTCTCCGCAAGCTTCGCAGATCTCTGCACACAAGCGACAGATGGATTGCGCAAACTCACTCCCTCTCGCCATATGACTGGCCGCAAGGCGGCACATTGCAGCGCAATCCATATCCAGTTTTACACAGCGCGCCATGCTACTGGCGTCTTGTTCATGCAGGCAGGAAACTGCGCAGTGATCACATTCTGTAGCGCATGCATAGCAGGCGTCGATGCAAGATTGAAACTTCTTATGGGGCATATTCATCTCCAATGATCTTAACAGGTGTTTAATGTGCATCCCTAAGTGAGACGCCACACGGCTAAACCAGCAAATCTCGAGCCGTCGCACCAGACAAAAATATGAGTGGTGAGCGATACTGGCCGCGCATTACACCTTTGTAATCGTGCCGTCATTTTCTTGAATATTGGTACGTGCAGCGCCCGTCGCACCCGCAATAGCGGCATGACATTGCAAAAGGGTAATCCGCGAGTAATCGTCCGGTCAGGGGCAGCACCCTATAGTTTCAGCAATGGTTTCCCATTGCCAGAAAACAATTTTCCTTGCCTATATATGGAGGCTTCCCCATGCTGAAACTTCGTCCTGCCCTTCTCGCTGTCGCTCTTGCCTTCTCTGCCAGCACGATACACGCTGCGTCGCTGCCAAATGGCGTCGTATATAGTGCAAACGAGGGCGATGGATCCGTTAGCAAGATCGTTCTGAGCACAGGCAATGTGCAGACAACTCCGATCAGCGTCGTGCCCCATAATGTTCAGATTTCCCCGGACGGCAAAACAGTGCTCGCCGTCGGAACTGCGAAAAACAACGGAGGTGGACACGGCGGTCACGGAGAGAAGGCAGCTGGCGCGCACAGCGACGGCGCTGACGCTCACGGGGACGCCGGCCTGCTAATCCTGGACGGCGATCAGCTTGATACAGTATTGCAAACACTGCCGTCGGGCGACCACCCTGCTCATATCGTCACCAGTTCTGATGGGCGCTATGCGTACATCACCAACGCCGATAAGGATCGCGTGTCGGTAGTGGATATCCAAGCGAAGAAAATTACCGCTGAGATTGATACCGGGTCTTATCCGCACGGCTTGCGCTTGAGCCCGAGTGGGCTCGAGCTCTACGTAGCAAACGTGACCGACAACTCAGTTTCCGTCATCGACACCAAAAGCCTCAAAGAGGTCGCGAGGATTCCAGTAGGCAAGGCACCCGTACAGGTGGCATTCACCCCGGACGGCAAGCAGGTATACGTCTCACTACGCGACGAAAACAGCGTGGCGGTGATCGACGTGGATACAAGGAAAGTGACCAATCGCATCGGCGTCGGTCGCGGCCCGATCCAACTCTATGCCGCTGCGGGCGACACGATGTACGTGGCGAATCAAGGAAGTGATACCGATCCGGACAACACCGTTTCAGTGATCGATACCACAAACCAAAAGGTTATTGGCACCGTCGTGACGGGTAAAGGTGCTCACGGTGTAGTTGCGAGTGAAGACGGTAAATACGTCTTCATCACTAACACCCTCGATAATAGCGTGAGCGCGATCGACACCAGCACTCATGATGTGGTTGCTACGTATCAGGTAGGACCCAACCCTAACGGAATCACGTACCGTAGCGCGCCATAAATTGTTTCTTAGAAAAACGCGATTGGTGCCCCGGCGGGAATATTGGGGGTTCCGTGGCAAACCCACAAAAAAACGTGCGGGTTTGCGTAGGAATAGATCACCATTGATTTGGAACCAATGAACATGCAACAGCCTCTTAATCCTGCCGAAGTGTACGAGCGCTATCTCAGCCGACCTATTGCAGATCCATGGACACGCGTTCTTTTGGAATTGGCAGTTCCCAAGCGCGGTGATCGGGTTCTCGATCTTGCATGTGGCACCGGCAGTGTGGCTCGACAGGTCGCACCGATAGTAGGGACAACTGGTACAGTCGTCGCGGTCGATATCAACGCAGACATGTTGAAGGTGGGTCGCACCCAACACCAACCCGCAGGCGCGCCGATCGAGTGGCGCCAAGGCGATGCAACGCACCTAGACCTTCTTGACGATAATTTCGATCTGATTTTCTGTCAGCAAGGACTGCAATTCTTTCCAGACCGAGGCGCTTCAGTACGAGAGATGCGCCGCCTGCTTCGCACGCACGGAACAGCCGTAATCAGTGTCTGGCAATCTCTAACTCGACACCCAATACACGAAGCGCTATTCACCGCCACCGCGCGCTACCTCGACGTCCCATTCAGGGACGTCGACGTTGCCTTCTCCTTTTCCAGCGCAGAAAAGCTCTATACGTTGCTTAGAAGCGCGAACTTTACACATGTAGAAGTTACGACGAAAGCTGTGTCGATCCAAATGCCTGAACCCGAACGATTCGTCGAATTTTCTATATTGGGCGCAGCGACATCGATTCCGAAGTTTGCTTCGTTAGACGGGGCAACGCGAAGTGCGCTCGTGAGCGAAGTAACCAAGGAAACTCACGCAGTCGTGCAAAGCTTCATGAAGGGAGATTCCTTACGATTTCCCATGGAAGCCAATATTGCGATTGCGAGATAGTTTGATTCTGCGGACTGGGGCACCGGCCACTTGTGGTCGACGACGGTTGAAGTCGGAAGTAGAACTGCACTTCAATGAGTTGCAAACGACCAGCTGCATTTTCAATTTGCTACTAACACCGGAAAGCTTTCAAGTTTGGACGCTATGCGGAACCGTGATGGAATCAGCGAAGGTATTGCTTGACCTTGTCGCAATGGGAAGGTTTATCTTGGTAGTGACAGCACGCGACCGGGAACCGTGGGTACGAGGAAACAGAGACGAGCTGTGGCTCTGACTGCCGTTTGAACTGAAACAATACTGAAGGAGTAAAGCATGAAACAAATCGAACTGAAGGTAGCGGGCATGACTTGCGGCGCCTGTGTCGCAAGAGTGACTCGGGCACTTGTTGGTGTACCAGGGGTGCATAACGCCGAGGTAGACCTTGCGCGGGGAGTGGCGCGCGCCAACGTTAACGACGTCGCTGCGATACAACCGGCTCTGCTGCAAGCTCTAGCGGCGGCGGGCTACCCCGCGCAGCAAGTGACCGGCAGTGCTGTGAGTATGGAAGGCAGCCAGGAAGCCGCTCCAGAGGGTTCTAAACGCGATCCTCGAGCAAGCGGCGGGTGCTGCGGCGGCCACTGAGCGTCTCATAAAGTATCGGGTCGATATTTCGCTGTATGCATTGCAGAGGGGCGCAAACGCGAGCTGAACGCCGCTAGCGTTCTAGAAAGTATTAGTTAATTTAGTTGGAGCTCCTGCGTATGAAGCATCATCCGTCCCACCCCAAGCGTCAACGGCCATCGCCCTCGCTTTGGGCGCGCCCTGGGGCGAAGGCTTGGATTTCCCTCGTCCTAGTGACGGGCTTTTACCTCATGCGGGAGCATTGGGGACATATCACAGGCTGGTGGCCTTATTTACTCCTGGTAGCCGTTTCGCTCATGCATTTAATGCATGGGCACAGAGGACACCAGCATGGCAATTCGAGCGAATCGGATTCAACGCAGCATGACGAAAAAGCCAAAGGCCAATGATATCGGTGCTGCCGGCACCGGTCACTATCCGCCCGAGGAGGCGCCGATCACGTCGTCGCTAAACCGGCCATACCGTCCATTACAAAAATGTAATGCGGGCGTCATTGGGCCGACATGTGCGCCTCGTTAAAGTCGTTGTTGGCGATTTAATTGAAGCCTCGATCATCGAAGGATGATTGATTTCCACCATCTTTCGAATTTCGGATACGCTCACGTGAAACACCTGCTACCGCCCTCGCTTGCACTGCCTATCCTGCCCCGTCGCCGATTCGTTCAGGGCCTTGCGGCCGGCGGCGTATTGTTGGGCTTGTCCCCCTTCGCCCGAGCTGCTGGGGGTTCGTTCGCCAAGACGGGCACAGGCTCAGCCGCTGTCCTGACGGGAACCGAATTCAACCTGGAGATCGGTGAATCGCCCGTCAACTTCACCGGCAACCCACGCATGGCCACGACGGTGAATAGCTCGCTTCCTGCCCCCACGTTGCGTTGGCGCGAAGGCGATACGGTCACTATTCGCGTCAAGAACCGGCTGCAGGAAGCGACCTCCATACATTGGCACGGCATCATCCTGCCTTTCCAAATGGATGGCGTGCCAGGCATCAGTTTTACGGGCATCGCCCCAGGAGAAACGTTTACATATCGATTTAAAGTCGAACAGAGCGGCACCTACTGGTATCACTCCCACTCTGGGATGCAGGAGGCGACCGGCGTCTATGGGGCGATCATTATTGACCCGGCAGAAACCGACCCCATACGGGCGGATCGGGAGTATGTCGTTCAGCTCTCAGATTGGACCGACGAGGACCCGATGCGGGTCCTGGCCAAGCTGAAGACGCAAGGCGACTACTACAACTACAACCAGCCCACCGCCGTTGATTTCTTCCGGGATGCCTCACGGGATGGCCTCAAAGCAGCCATCGACAAGCGCAAAATGTGGAACGAGATGCGCATGAGCCCGACCGATTTAGCCGACCTGTCCGCGAACGTGCTGACCTATTTGATGAACGGCACGACACCGGCGGGCAACTGGACGGGGCTGTTTCGGCCTGGTGAACGGATCCGCTTACGCTTTATCAACGGAGCAGCCAACACCTTTTACGACGTCCGCATACCAGGCTTACAGTTAACAGTCGTTCAAGCCGACGGCGTCAACGTTGAGCCCGTGACAGTGGATGAGTTCCGCTTTGGTCCTGGGGAAACCTACGACGTGCTGGTGCAACCTAAGGACGATACCTACACCGTCTATGCGCAAGCCATGGATCGCACGGGATATGCGCGCGGTACGCTCGCCACACGTGCCGGACTCGAAGCGCCTGTGCCCGCGCTTGATCCAGTGGAATGGCTGACCATGGCGGACATGATGGGCGCAATGGGCGGTGGCATGGCCGGAATGAGCCACGGCGCGGCCGGCCAGTCGTCCATGAGCGGAATGGACCACGGCGCTATGGCAGGAATGAACCATGGCAGCATGCAGGGCATGAATCACGCAGGCATGGCGAGTATGGATCATGGCGCAATGGCAGCGGCTGGCGCAAGCACCCAAGTGCGCCACGCAAGGACCGAGTATGGTCCGAGCATCGACATGCGGGTCGACATGCCTCGCACCAATCTGGACGATCCCGGCATTGGGCTGCGCAATAATGGCCGCCGAGTATTGACGCTTTCAGACTTGCACACGGTGGGTGGCGCGATGGATCCGCGCGGCGCAGAGCGTGAAATCGAGCTTCATCTGACCGGCAACATGGAACGCTATGCCTGGTCGTTCGATGGCGTTGAATACGGAAAATCGACACCTGTGCATTTTCGCTACGGCGAGCGGGTCAGGGTTATTTTGCACAACGACACCATGATGACGCACCCCATGCACTTGCACGGTATGTGGAGTGAGCTGGAGGCGCCCGACGGAAGCTTCCAGGCTCGCCGTCACACGATTCCGGTGCAGCCGGCGCAGCGCATCAGCTTTCTCGTGACCGCGGATGCACTGGGTCGCTGGGCATGGCACTGCCATCTGATGCTGCACATGGATGCGGGAATGTTTCGCGAAGTGGTGGTGGCATGAGCTCAATAAACGAGAAAAAGGGAATCTTCTTCGTGAATACCCATATAAAGAAAAGCATTCTTGCCGTTGCAATCGCAACGCTCGGCGCAGCTCCTCTTTTCGCGTACGCCCAAGCGCATGACGCCCATACAGGCCATACCGCCATGCCAGCCAGCTCGGCTCCTAGCGATGCAGCAAGCATGCCTGGCATGGATCACAGCAAAATGAATATGCCTGGCATGGACCATGGCCAAACCAACACAACTCCGACGGCCGCTGTTCACGATATGGGAGCAATGGATATGAGCGGCGGCGGGATGGACCATGGCGATATGCAGATGCAAGGCGGATCGGCGCCACCAGATGCACGCGACCCCGATGCCTACTCCAATGGCTACGTGCGTAACGCGGGCAAGTACGCGCTGCCACCTTCAGATGCGCTGATCATGTCGGATATGCACAAGTTCGGCTCCGTCAACGTCGACCGGTTCGAGTACGTAAGGGCGCGAGGCGAGGAATGGGCCGCCTATGAAGGGGAGGCTTGGTATGGCAGCACCTATAACCGTGCCGTCATCAAAGCGGAAGGCGAAGTGGCGAGTGGCAAGCTGCAGGAGTCCGAGACGCAACTACTTTGGCGCCATGCGGTTTCAACGTTCTGGGATACGGAGCTGGGCGTTCGTTTCGATCACGGCAAGGGCGCGCCGAACCGGGAATGGTTGGCATTCGGCTTCAAGGGGTTAGCGCCTTACTGGTTCGAGGTGGATGCCACGGCTTATGTCGGCCCCAGCGGACGCACGGCTCTGGGACTGAAGGCCGAGTACGACATCTTGCTGACTCAGAAGTTGTACCTGCAACCGAGCGTGGAAGTGAATCTCCATGGCAAAGACGATGAACGTTGGGGCATTGGCAGCGGTCTGACAGACGGCACGGCGGGCTTGCGCCTCAAGTACGAAGTCACGCGTCAGTTTGTTCCCTACGTTGGCGTGGAGTGGTCCAGCAAATTTGGAAAAACGGCAGATTACGCGCGTGCAGCGGGCGACTCCAAGCAGGAAACCCGTTTCGTGGCGGGTTTGAGCTTTAGGTTTTAACGGTTTTACCAGGGAACATCATATCTGATGCTCTTTTTTTCCTCATTCAAAAGTGATTTTCATGAGAAAGACACTATCTATATTGATATTAAGCACGTTACCCGTTCTGGCATTTGCTGCCGGGAGCCACGGTGGAGGTCATGAGATGAAAGACGGCACCGTGATGCAAGGCCATGACATGTCCAGCATGAAAAAAACCGGCTCAACTATGGGGCAACCTGGCGACCCCGCCAAGGTCACACGTACGATCGAGCTAGTCATGGACGACACCATGCGTTTCTCTCCAAGCCAGTTCAACGTCAAGCCGGGCGAGACGGTTCGTTTTTTCATGAAGAACAACGGCAAGATCCCGCATGAAATGGTGATCGGTTCCGTTGCAGAACTCAAAGAGCATGCAGCCATGATGAAAAACATGCCTGGAATGAAGCATGCCGAGCCCAATATGATCACGGTCAATCCTGGTCAAAAAGGTGGGCTCGTCTGGCAGTTTCCTCAGGCTGGAACCGTTGACTTTGCCTGCCTTCTTCCTGGACACATGGAAGCCGGCATGATCGGTAAGGTAAAAGTCGGATAAGGTGCCATGAAGGCAAAGGCGGCGGTACTGCGTACGCAGTACCGCCCACGCTTTTTCCCCACAGCATCTAGAGTCGATCGGGTCAAAGAAGACGAACCACGCTTTAGCACTATAAAAATATTTTTTATCTGACATGCGTAGGATATTAAAAGGCCTGTTTCTCGTCTTAGGCTACCTTATGACGAATACTGTGGCAGCATCGGAGGTCAGGCAGACTTCTATTATCGAAGGCCCCGTTCACACGCTTGGTAAACACTCGCATAAAGCACCACCTCGGCTTGAGAGCTTACGCAGGATGTTTCTGAACACGCCACTACGCGAACACGTGCGTATCAATTCAGCCTATGGCTACCGACTTCATCCCGTATCGGGCAAGTGGGCTGGCCATCAAGGTCTTGATTACCCTGCCCCAAAAGGAACCCCCATCCGCGCCACGGCTCAGGGAAAAATTTCTTTTATAGGCGTCCAGAACGGATATGGAAAAGTGATTTTCATAGAACACGACGATGTCTATTCCACTGTATATGCA
This sequence comes from Achromobacter sp. F4_2707, assembly GCF_047501535.1. Classification (NCBI taxonomy): domain Bacteria; kingdom Pseudomonadati; phylum Pseudomonadota; class Betaproteobacteria; order Burkholderiales; family Alcaligenaceae; genus Achromobacter; species Achromobacter sp. F4_2707. The sequence goes on along the minus strand of NZ_JAZDRJ010000006.1, from coordinate 30,652 downwards.
CATCAAAGTCGATTTAAGAAAGGCCTAAGAAAGGGTGTCAACATAGAAAAAGGACAGATCATTGGCTATGTCGGTTCGACCGGAATATCCAGTGGCCCCCATCTGCATTATGAGCTGCGAGTCAATAATCAGCCGGTAGACCCCATCCAAGAAAAACGGAAACTGGCAGCCTCCAAGCCCGGTAACCCCATGCCAGATCTTGCGCGCGGCGCAAGTCTAGCAACAAAGACGCGTTGAAATCCGGGCTTACAGCAAGACTGGACGGACTTGACCGAAGGGTCGCAAAGCCGCCACCCGACATTACAATTTTGTAATCATCCCGTCATGCACGTGTCACGATGGTGACACTAGACTGTAACGATGGTTTAGTAAGGCGAAGTCCGGCCGTGGGAGCCCCGCTTCCGCGGAAACTTTCAGGAGCGATCACATGAAACTGCTTGTTGTGGAGGATGAGGTCAAGACGGGCGACTACTTGCGCCAAGGTCTGCTCGAATCCGGCTTTGTGGTCGATCTCGCCCGCACCGGCCTTGACGGTCACCACTTGGCGCTGACAGGCTCCTACGACCTAATCATCTTGGACGTGATGCTGCCCGACGTAGACGGCTGGCGCATCATGCAGTCGCTGCGTGATGCTAAATCGCAGACTCCGGTCTTGTTTCTCACGGCGCGCGATAGCGTGGAAGATCGGGTGAAGGGCTTGGAGTTGGGGGCAGACGATTACTTGGTCAAACCGTTCGCCTTCGCCGAACTTCTCGCACGCGTTCGCACCCTATTGCGGCGCGGCGCTGTCCCGGCCGCAAGTGATCAAATGCAAGTAGCCGATCTCGTACTCGACATTCCACGGCGGCGAGCGGAACGCAAAGGAACTCGGATAACCCTCACTAACAAAGAGTTCGCCCTGCTGGAGCTCCTCGTGCGTCGCCAGGGCGAAGTGCTGCCTCGATCGTTGATTGCTTCCCAAGTCTGGGATATGAATTTCGATAGCGACACCAATGTTATCGACGTCGCCATCCGGCGTCTTAGGGCGAAAATCGACGACGAGTACGAACCTAAATTGATACATACGGTGCGCGGGATGGGATACATGCTCGATGTCACCGATTCGACACCAAGCCAATGAAGCGACGTCCTGTCTCTCTGGCGGTACGACTTACCGTCTCGATCGGCGCAGTGATCACGGTTGTATTGCTGACGTTCGGATGGGTCATCGAGCGCTCAATCAACAATCACTTCATCCAGCAGGACGTAGATGAACTGAATGCGGTTCTGCAAGCCCTAAAACACACCGTTGCGACACTGCCGGATGGCTCACGTGCCGCAGACGTACGGGCCATGTTTGCAAGCGCTGTTTCCGGTCATCACAATGCTCAGTACCGAATTTCGACGCTGGCTGGCTCGGTGGTCTATGCGACGCCCGGCTCGAACCTGGCAAGGTTTGCAAAAATTTCGCAACCTGTCGACCAGATCACTGTTGATACAGTAAGTATATGGAAAGACCATAACGAAACTTACAGAGGTGCAGTGATTCAGGTTCCAGCCGACAGTCATACGGGTATGGAAGTTCTTACCATTGCCGTGGGTACCGGCATAAATTTCCACCTGCACTACCTTGAGAGCTTTCGCAATTATCTGCGTGTCATTACGGCGGCTGCCTGCCTTATTGCAATTTTTCTTACATGGCTCGCTGTGCATCAAGGCCACGCGCCCATAAGACGAATCAGCCGTCAGATAGGAAGAATCAAGTCCGACCAGCTGCACATCCGGTTGTTCCCTGATGCAGTGCCAGTAGAACTTGCCGAGCTGGCCACATCTTTCAACCAGATGCTAGACCGTCTCGAAGACGTGTTCAGGCGTCTATCCGATTTCTCGGGTGATATTGCTCATGAATTGCGTACGCCGATTACGAACATAAAAACCCAGACAGAAGTCGCGCTTTCTCAAGCCCGCAGTGTCGAACAGTACCGTGAAATCTTGTATTCCAATCTAGAAGAATATGATCGGATGGCCAAGATGGTCGGCGACATGTTATTTCTGGCTCAAGCGGACAACAAGCTGCTAAAGCCAGAGCTAGTAGCCATCGACCTTGAAACTGAAGTTCGCATGCTTTTCGATTATTTTGGCGCTTGGGCCGAAGAACGTGAAGTCGCCTTAGAGGTATACGGTGGGCCTGTCAGTACTTTAGGTGACAGATTGATGATTCGCCGTGCGCTGAGCAATCTATTGTCCAACGCTATTCGACACACTCCGAGCGGTGAAACGGTCTTGGTCCAGCTGGAAAAAATGGCTGCACACGCCCCGAGTACGGTGAAAGTCCTCATACAGAACCCAGGCCCCGCCATCCCTTCAGAACATCTTCCCCGTATATTCGAGCGGTTTTATCGTCCTGACGCCTCCCGTCAGCGCTCGGGGGAAGGTGCCGGCCTTGGATTAGCAATTGCGAAATCTATTATTGAGGCCCACGGGGGTACCATCACTGTCAGCTCGAACGATGCAGCGACGGCCTTTGAAATTCTTTTTCCTGGACACAATTGACGTTTTTAGAGTCTACATCCCACCCCGCACGACACACCGGCCAAAGGTGCGTCAGGGCCGCCCGAGATCCCCGCCGCACCCACATCCGGTTTGCAGACATAGCCCCAATCCTGTAGAATATCAACCGTCATGAAACGATTGATTTTGCTGATAATATTTTCGTTGCTTCCGCTCCAGGCCTCCTGGGCGGTAATCGACTTCTATTGTCCGCCAATGTCAGTCGACTATGTGGACGACCATAGTTTTAACCTCCAGGAAACGAAGGCGCCATCCTACGGCGAAGTGAAGAAGGCAGACACTTCGTCGGAGATGTCAGGGCATTCGGACTATGTCTGTCATGCATCCTGTGCGTTTTTGTTGTCATCCTCACATTCCCCCCCTCCCCCGCTCGCTTCCGACTCTGGCCCTGACCTTCGGCAGGCCGCCATGAAGCAGCGCGCGCTCAACGAGCGTCCCGAACGCCCCCAGTGGCTGCCTCTCGCCTGAGCTGGCACGCCGTGCGTGAAACTATCGCGCAATCTTGACCCTTTCGTGGTTCTCGGCCTGAAACGCATGGTACGCCGTGCCAGTTCTGTCCAGCTTATCGAACTGCACTGAGGGTTGACGGCACCGCCGGCATTCTTGCCCTTAGTGCCCGCAAGCTTTTGTACAGCGAGCAACGATGTTGCGAACTGGGGACGATCGTGCTTGAAGCCATCAATCTGACCTGCGTGCGCGGTGAGCGCCGTCTATTACATGACCTGAACGTTCATATTGAACGTGGATCCGGCCTGTTCGTCCAAGGGCCGAATGGGAGTGGAAAGACAACACTGCTGCGTCTATTCGCGGGGCTCACGCCCCCTTGCGGCGGAGCCATCCTCTGGAACGGCAATCCGATTCAAGTCGCTCGAGAACAATTGCGACGGGACCTTCTTTATTGCGGCCACCTGATAGGCCTTAAAGACGACCTGACCGCAATAGAGAATCTCGTTTATGCAGCGGCATTAGCCGGCGAACCTATCAGCGATGCAATCGCTCAGGACGCATTGAAGCAAAGCGGCTTGTATGAAATTGCAGACCTGCCGGTGCGGGCGCTTTCTCAAGGCCAAAAACGCCGGGTAAGTTTGGCCAGACTGTGCTATTTGCGACGGTCTTTCTGGATACTCGATGAGCCTTTGACTGCGCTTGATGACGCGGCAGCGCAATGGGTACTCGACAGGATTTCGCGGCATTTAGCTGAAGGCGGCACTGCGATTTGGACCAGCCATTTACCGATGGTCGTAACCGGATCAATACGTACGTTGCGGATCGGCTCATGATGGAATCACTTGGCTTGGCGGCCACATATGCGGTGATTCGCCGCGACTTAGGTCTTGCGATGCGTCGTAAGTCCGACGCACTTACACCGGTCTTCTTTTTCGTCATCGTGGTTAGTTTATTCCCCCTTGGTATAGGTGCCGAGCGCGATACGCTGAGACAGATCGCGCCCGGGGTCATTTGGGTCGCTGCATTATTAGCAAGCATGCTTTCACTGAACAGGCTTTTCGAAGAGGACCACGCTGATGGGACCCTGGAGCAACTCATGCTGTCCACAGCCCCCCTTGGAATGCTCGTCACAGGGAAAGTGATTGCGCACTGGATCCTTACGGGTGTTCCTCTGCTATTCGTCGCACCGTTGCTGGCGTTGCAGTTTGATATCTCACCCGCGTCATTATTGACGTTAGCTACCTCGCTCGCTATTGGCACGCCGGTACTGAGCCTGTTGGGGGCGATTGGCGCGAGCCTGACGATCGGATTGAGGGGAGGCGGCGTACTTATCGCGTTATTGGTTCTGCCGCTCTATGTACCAGTACTGATCTTCGGTGCAGGAGCGGTCGCCTCGGTTAATGCGGGGCTAGGAGCCGAGTCGCATTTCTCATTGTTAGCGGCAGCTTTAGCACTGGCTGCGTTCTTCTCACCCTTGGCCACAACTATGGCGTTACGGATCGCGTTGGAGTAAGGCAATAAATGATTAACTGGTTCAAATATTCCACGCCAAGCACGTTTTACCCTCTGGCAGGTCGTTTGGCACCATGGTTCATGCTCGCGGCTATAGCGATAGGATCCTTGGGGTTTTATATCGGTTTCTTCCTGGCGCCCACAGACGCGCAGCAGGGCGAAGGGTACCGCATTATCTTTCTCCATGTGCCTGTCTCGTGGATGTCCATGTTCATATACCTTGTCATGGCATTCTGGGCAGCGGTAGGCCTTGCCTTCAACAGCAGATTATCAGCCATGATGGCGCGGGCACTCGCACCGACAGGCGCGATGTTTACCTTCCTCTCTTTATGGACGGGCGCCCTTTGGGGCAAGCCGATGTGGGGAACGTGGTGGGTCTGGGACGCACGCTTAACATCTGAATTGATACTGCTCTTTCTTTATATCGGGATTATGGCGCTTCAGTCTGCCATTGAGGACGCTCGCCGCGCTGACAAAGCTGGTGCACTCCTGACATTAGTCGGTGTAGTGAATATACCCATCATCTATTTCTCGGTCGAGTGGTGGAACACATTGCATCAAGGCGCGTCCGTATCGCTAACGCGCGCCCCGTCCATGGCAACGATCATGCTCGTTGCCATGCTGCTCGTATCGTTGGCCGCTTGGATGTACACAATCAGCGTCGCACTGATACGCGCTCGATGCATCATTTTGGAACGAGAACGTCATAGCACCTGGGTACATCGATTGAATGAGAACAAACCATGAAGTGGAATAGCGCCGCAGAATTCTTCGCGATGGGAGGCTATGCCCCATACGTATGGGGCTCACTAAGTATCACGCTCATCGCTCTAGTAGTGGAAGTCGCTCTGCTTAGCCGACGTCGAAAACGCTCGATATCGAAGTTGCCAGAGAAATCCGATTTTGAAAGGAAAAACAATGAAAGCTCGACATAAGCGGTTTGCCCTTATCGGGGGCGGCATAGCTGCCTTAGGGATCGCGACTGCGCTGGTCTTGAATGCTTTTCAGGACAACCTGGTATTTTTCTTCACGCCTGCGCAGGTCATTGCTGGAGAAGCCCCTAAAGAGCGCACGTTTCGAGTTGGTGGAATGGTGCAGACCGGCAGCGTGCAGCGCGATGGCTTAACAGTAAATTTCGTCGTTACGGATTCAGTTCAAACCGTATCAGTGCTTTATACCGGGATACTGCCTGACTTATTCAGCGAAGGCAAAGGTGTTGTAGCGCAGGGAAAGCTGGATGGCAACGGCCAATTTCGAGCGGAGCAGGTATTAGCAAAGCACGATGAAAATTATATGCCGCGGGAAGCCCAGCACGCTATAGATCAGGCGACCCAGAACGCCGAAGGAACGAGGTTGTAGCCGACATGATTGCTGAATTTGGTCACTTTACCCTTATCTTGACACTACTCGTGGCGGGTGCTCAAGCGGCGTTGACTTTGCCAGGAGCGGCAAATGGGAACGTGGCATGGATCGCTTTTGCACGGCCTGCGGCGCGTATCCAGTTTGCCCTAGTCAGTCTGGCATTCCTTAGCCTGACTTGGGCGTTCATAACCAAGGATTTCTCTGTCGCCTATGTCGCGGAGAACGCCAACTCCCAATTGCCGCTGTTTTACCGTATTGCGGCAGTTTGGGGCGGTCATGAGGGTTCGCTTTTGCTGTGGGTACTGATGCAAACCGGCTGGGCATGCGCGGTCAGCGTGCTTTCACGTCAGTTGCCGGAGCCGATGGTCGCCAGAGTCCTGGGCGTACTGGGTTTGGTCAATGCTGGATTTCTGCTGTTTGTTCTGCTCACATCAAACCCGTTTGAACGCCTTACGCCAGCTCCGTTGGAAGGACTCGATCTAAATCCACTTCTACAGGATATAGGCCTAATCTTTCATCCGCCATTGCTCTACATGGGTTACGTCGGATTTTCCGTGGTGTTCGCTTTTGCGGTCGCAGCACTTCTGGCGGGAAGGCTCGACGCGGCGTGGGCTCGCTGGTCAAGGCCATGGGCTACTGCAGCTTGGCTCTTCCTTACGCTCGGTATCGCAGTCGGAAGTTGGTGGGCATACTACGAGCTCGGATGGGGCGGGTGGTGGTTCTGGGATCCCGTCGAGAACTCGTCGTTCATTCCATGGTTGGTGGGTACAGCCCTCATACACTCCCTTGCCGTCACTGAAAAGCGCAATAGCTTCAAAAGCTGGACCGTCCTGCTCGCCATTAGCACTTTCTCGCTATCCCTGCTCGGTGCTTTCTTAGTGCGTTCGGGCGTCTTGACCTCGGTACACGCTTTTGCCACAGACCCCCGCCGAGGCGTATTCCTATTACTCTTGTTCGCCGTAGTGGTGGGAGCGTCGCTACTCTTGTACGCGGTCCGCGCGCCAAAAGTTGGTCTAGGCGGACGGTTTGACTTTGTTTCGCGCGAATCCCTTTTGCTCGTTAACAACGTACTAATGGCTGTGGCTGCCGGATCGGTTCTACTCGGTACGTTATATCCGCTTTTCATAGACGCGCTGGGGCTTGGAAAAATATCCGTCGGTCCGCCCTACTTTAACGCGATTTTTGTACCTCTCATGGTGCCGGCACTGCTCCTTATGGCCGTGGGCCCTATAGCGAACTGGAAGTCCGCCAAGTTGCCAGCCATGTTGAAACGTCTGTACATCCCCGCATTCCTCGCCGTTGCATTCGGCATAGGTGTACCGCTAGCGCTCGGACGGTGGTCGCTGCTTGTTGCCCTCGGCGTATCACTCGCGACATGGATCGGTGTTGCCGTCGTCATTGGCATCTACGAACGCATGAAAGCGACGCGTAGCGGCTTGTTCTCCCAGCCTCTCAGTTGGCTCGGCATGCACGTCGCCCACCTGGGCATAGCGGTTTTTGTTGTCGGTGTCACGCTCGTAATGGGCTACGAAACTGAGGAAGACGTGAGCATGGCGCCGGGGCAAACGGTACAGGTCGGGGGGTATGACTTGAAATTCATGGGCGTGCGCAAGGTCCCAGGCCCAAATTATGTCGCCGACATGGGAGACATCGAAATGTTCCGCGACGGAGCATCTATGGGCCTACTGCATCCAGAAAAACGAACGTACGCATCCTCTGCCATGCCTATGACCGAGGCTGCGATCGACGCCAACGGACTTCGTCATGTGTACGTGGCATTAGGAGAACCGCTCGGTGGCGGCGCCTGGAGTGTTCGCGTGTATTACAAGCCCTTTGTAGATTGGATTTGGGGCGGTTGTCTCTTGATGGCCCTAGGCGGGTTGTTGGCAATTAGCGATCGCCGCTACCGACTGAAGCGGAAGGCGCGTGATGCGTCCGTCGCATTGAAGGGAGCGACGTCGTGAATCGTTTGTTTTGGCCCTTCGCGGGATTCATCGTGCTGGTGGCATTCCTTGCGGTCGGACTCACGTTGAAGCCAAGTGAGTTGCCCTCGCCTCTTATCGATAAACCGGCTCCAAACTTCTCTTTACCCGAATTGAAGTCGCCTGAAAACGTCTTTACCTCTGACTCGATGAAAGGCCAGGTCTGGCTACTAAACGTATGGGCATCCTGGTGTGCTGCTTGCCTTGACGAACATCCGGTCATCTCGGAGCTAGCCGACTCCGGTGTGGTACCAATCATAGGCTTGAACTACAAGGATGTACGCAACGAGGCGATAGCCTGGCTCGCGCGCTACGGAGACTCATATACGCTCTCTGTGTCGGACACGCGTGGCCGTGTAGGAATCGATTTCGGCGTCTACGGAGTCCCTGAAACGTTTGTCATCGATAAGCAAGGAATGATTCGCCATAAGCACATCGGGCCGGTGACACAAAGCGCAGTACGCGACACGCTGCTGCCACTAATTCGGGAGCTCCAGCAATGAAATACTGGTGGTTTGCCATTTTATCTCTCTTGATTGCAATGCCGGCTTCCGCAACGACGGTCGACCCTGAGAAGCGGATGTTCAACATCGCGCAAGAGCTGCGTTGCCTTGTATGTCAGAACGAATCCATTGCAGCGTCGAGAGCTGAGCTAGCCGTCGACCTCCGTCAGCAGATCCGCGAGCTAATCCAAGCCGGCCAAACCGATGACGAGATCCGAACCTACATGGTTGAACGATACGGAGATTTCGTGCTCTATCGTCCGCCCATGAATGCCACTACGGTGTTGCTCTGGTTCGGACCGATGCTGCTGTTCTTTTTGGGCTTGACGATACTGATAAGGGCACTCCGCCGCCGCAAGGCCCGCCTCGTTAACACTCCGCTGAGCGCCGAAGACCGCAAACGTGCACGTGCGTTACTAGCCCAATCTGCCGACACTGAGAAATCCTGATGAACCTCATTTTTACTGCACTGGTTGTACTGGTGCTTCTTGCCGTTGTCCTCCCACTAGGGCGCGTGCTGTGGCGCGGGCCCCGCGCAACGACACACCTTGAGCACCACGTCGTGAATTCGGCCGTGCTTCGTGATCAGTTGGCCGAACTCGAGCGAGATCGTAAAAGCGGCACCTTGTCGGCCAATGATCATAATGAAGCCGTTCAAGATTTACAACGTCGAGTGTTAGATGAGGCAAAACCCGTCGTTACAAGCGGGAAACAGCCTCGCAATGGGAAATATGCAGCGTTAGGTGTAGCGGTCGTCCTCCCCGTGGCGTCGATGTTGTTATACCTTCAACTAGGGAACCCCGCTGCGATGAATCCGGCGCCCACGCAGCCGTCACCGAGCATCACACAAGCTGATGTTCAGGCAATGGTGAATTCACTTTCTGCACGACTCGCACTGAATCCAGACGACCCGCAAGGGTGGCTCATGCTTGCCCGCTCATATCGGTATTTTTCGAGATACGAGGAAGCCGCAAAAGCGTTCGCACAGGCCGGAAGTGCAATTGAGACCGATCCGCTCGCACTGACCGAGTACGCAGAAACCTTGGCACGAAGCAATCCTAATGGCTTTTCCGGATATCCAACCACATTGCTCGAACGGGCGCTAGCCCTTAGTCCCGAGGAGCCATTTGCACTAACACTTGCAGGCGCTGCAGCATTAGAACGGCGAGATTATGACAGCGCCATCTCTTACTGGCAGCAGGTGCTTGGAGCGGTTCCCCCGGACTCGAACGCGGCGCGCGCTATTAGCGAGAGCATCCAACATGCGATCAATCAAAGAGACCACGACACAACTACTCCAACCCCAGCACAGTAGCCATCATGAAAAGTGCTTTGAAAATATTCTTTCTTACGATGATAGTGATTGCTTCATTGGTCGCCATCGCATTTTTCTTGTTTACTTACCAGCGTGAGAATGCCACAGGAAAAGTCTCCGGGGGCACTCTCAACATCGCCATTGATATCGGCGATCAACGCTTCATGCGCTGGAGTACACCGCGAGATCTTCCAACCCTGCCTTTCAAGGGCGAAGCAGACAAAGCGCTCAGCTTGGCAGACTTCCGAGGGAAAGTCGTTTTATTAAACATTTGGGCTACCTGGTGCCCACCTTGCCGAGAAGAAATGCCCTCACTCGACCGGCTAAACGCCAAACGGGGCGGCGCAGACTTCGAAGTTGTGGCTTTGTCGATTGACCGTGATACGGCCTTGGTCGAATCGTTCTACGAAGAGTTCGGAATAGAGACTTTGCGTGGATACTTTGATCCATCAGCACAAGCTCCAAATTCACTCCGTGCCCCCGGTGTACCAACGACTTTACTCATTGATCGAAACGGTCGAGAAATAGGTCGCGCGTTGGGACCCGCCGCTTGGGACGGCGAGCAAGTAGAAGCGTTAATCGATAGAGCTTTACAGGGCTCGTAAACAAGCTGACGCGCAAGGCGCATTGCGATCATAAGAAACGTCGTTTTTAGGATATTTCAATGCTTGAACTTACCACGATCGGAATGCTGACTGCATTTATCGCCGGTATTGCATCGTTCTTATCACCGTGTGTTTTGCCCCTGGTTCCGGGGTATCTATCTTATGTCGCCGGCGGCAACATATCTGCGACGACACCTGTTCACGATGGGCGCTCACAGCGATTGAGAGCGTTCGGGCTCAGTGCATGCTTTGTTCTCGGGTTCGCACTGGTATTCGTGATTCTAGGTGCTAGCATTACGGCAATCGGTCGCCTCTTCCTCAGCTATCGCTACGAACTCAATATTGCGGCCGGTATCATCATAGCGTTAGCGGGCCTGACCGTGATGGGCGTTGTGCGCGTTCCGATGTGGGCGCAGCGCTATTACCGTTTTGACCCTGACACAAAAGGCGGTAATCCCTGGTCCGCTCTGCTTCTGGGAGTCGCCTTTGGATTTGGCTGGACGCCCTGCATTGGCCCCGTGCTTGGCAGCATTCTGGTTCTTAGCGCAACATCTGAGAGCATAGGCCATGGGACTGCTCTGTTAGGAATCTACGCAGCCGGTTTAGGCGTTCCGTTCCTGCTTTCCGCATATTTCATGACGCCTTTTATGCGTCGCCTAAGCTCCCTACGTCGAACGGGTCGTTACATTCAGCTGATTACGGGCGCGATTCTCGTGTTGATGGGGATCGCGGTAGCGAGCGGACAGCTAATGCGTTTTGCGATCTGGCTCCTGAAGACATTTCCTGCTTTGGGGAGTATAGGCTGATGTCTTGCACCGACAACAACTCTTTCGGGACCGGTTTTTTATGATGAATGGCCCAAGCCTATCTGGGGCGCGATGGTATTGGCTCTTCGCTGCATGGGCTATTTCCCTTATTGCAACCTTCAGCGCATTATTCCTAAGTGAAGTAATGGGCCTTATTCCATGCGAGCTCTGCTGGCATCAACGAATTTTTATGTTCCCGCTTGTACTTATATTAGGGGTCGGCCTAGCGTCCTCGGACGTCGGGGTTTTTAAGTACGCGTTGCCCCTCGTTGTTCTCGGGTGGCTTCTCTCCGTTTATCACAACCTTCTGTACATCGGATTCATCCCCGAGGCATTACAACCTTGTGGGGCGGGGCCCTCCTGCGCGAAGGCCGATCTTAACTTGCTCGGCTTTATTTCCATTCCCTTGTTGTCGTTCAGTGCATTTACTGCGCTCGCCATTATTCTGGTAACCAAAATAGGTCGCAAAAAGTGAAAAAACAAACTCTGCTAGTCTTGACTAGCATCCTCGCCGTCATGACGTTTTCTGTTGGTGCTTTTCTATACGAGCAGAGCCAGCTGCGCAAGCAGGTGATCGCAGAAAATACGGCCAAAGAGCTTACTCGCATGCATTCGCCGGTGCTTGGCTCGGCGAATGCGAAGGTCACGATTGTCGAGTTTTTCGACCCGTCGTGCGAAACTTGCAGGGCCTTCTATTCATTCGTCAAGAAGATCGTGGAAACTCATGAGGGCAGGGTGAATCTTGTCATCCGTTATGCTCCCTTTCATGAGGGCTCCGAGGAGGCCGTTCGTATCCTCGAAGCTGCGCGTATCCAGGACAAGTATTGGCCACTTTTAGATGTCGTAATGGATGAGCAGCCACAGTGGGCGAGCCATCACGACCCGCAGCCTAGCTTGATCTGGAGCTACGCGGAGAAAATCGGCGTTGATGTCGATAAAGCGCGTAAAGACGCTAATAAAGACACCGTGACCTGGGTTATCGATCAAGACAAATCTGACCTCCGAACTTTAAACGTCAAGCAGACTCCAACCTTTTACGTCAACGGCAAGCCTTTGCCCAAGTTTGGATATGAAGATTTAAAGCGTCTCGTAGATCAAGAGGTTAAAGCTAACTATCGCTAGCAACACAGCTCTGTACGCCGCCACAAGGGAAAACAGAAATTCTTTAAACTCTTATGCTGACAGTAGAGATATGGACGCAACGAAGTTGATTATTATGGCGCTGAGCGCTCTTATCGGTTACGGATTTGTGCAAGGGTACCGTTATATATTTGAAGCTAATCTACCTATAAAAGGTGACGATTTTAACTTAGACGCGATCACGAAAAGTAGGGAGCAGCTACCACCTAAAGCTCGCAAAATTATACGGAAAGCCTACTCTACAAACAGAATTTCTCGCAGGGAGCGATCCTACTTGACGCGTCATCATTCCCGTTTAACACAACGGCGGCAATGATCACCCCTCAATAATTAGGTGCCGGAGATCCGCCGCTATTGCATCTATCGGATCATCGGCACGAATCAGAAGCCTAACTTGTCCACCTCGGTCAAATGCCAGAACGGCGCTGGAGTGCGAAACATCATAGCTACCGTCGTTATCCTTTTTACTGTAAGAATGTGTGCTTCCATACCGCCGGGTCAATACGGTCAGCGCCTGTTTATCACCGGACAATCCTATGAATTGGAGCCCGAAGGCATCGGTATAACGCGCAAGAATCTCTAGATCATCACGCTCCGGGTCAACCGAAACGAACAGAACCTTGAGATCTTCTCGGATATTCTCATCTAGTCGTTGTGTCGCTTCAGCCAAAACGGCAAGGGTAGTCGGGCAAACGTCCGGACAATTCGCGAAGCCAAAGAATAGCAACGCGGGACCACCACGATAGTCTGCAGCTGTGACTATACGTCCGTCCTCGTCCTGCAGTTCGAACTCCAGAGGCGGCATAGCACCCGAAATTTCAGAAGTCTGCCAAACGTAATCCTTACAACCTGACAAAGCGAGAACGGTCAGCAATATAAGATGCCACTTCCTCATCGCTCATCTTCCTTAATGCGTTTAATGTTCGATCTCTGCAATATTCCGGACATGCGTCCCCCTGCTTACCTATAACGACCTCGAGCCAACACTAGCGACATAATCACGCTGTGCAGCACCCAGCTTGCCTTTCTTCTCCGTCGCCCAACCTCGCCGAGACGATAAACCCACTAGCAATCCTAAACCGCAGAACAGGAGGATCGGACCGTTACCCAAAATCACATAAGGGGTGGCACCCGTAAAGCCCTGGGCGTCGCCCTCTAAAATGAGCCGTTCAAAAGGCTGTGCTTGCCTCACCACGGTTCCACGCGGATCTATGATTGCAGTAGCCCCCGTGTTCGTGGATCTCAACATATAGCGTCCAACTTCGAGCGCTCGTGTTTTCGATATTTGTAAATGCTGCGGTGCCGCTAACGAATCACCAAACCAAGCAAGATTACTCAGATTCACGAGTACTGTGGCAGAAGGCAACGCTTGCCTGATTTCTTCACCGAACACATCCTCAAAACAAATATTAATCGCAACCATTTCTCCAGCCACTGGAATAGGTTCCTGTAAGGCGGGTCCTCGCGACATGTTATTAAGTGGAATCCGAAGAGTATCGACTACCCAACTGACGAGTCTGAAGGAAGGAACGTACTCACCAAATGGAACAAGATGCTGCTTCCTATATATTCGTTCCTGCGACACCCCCATGCTGATTGCGCTATTATAGTAAATGTCCCCTTCACCGCTTGGCTGTCTCTCCAGGATCCCAGTAATAAGGTCAGAATCACGGGCACGAATGTGTTCCATCAGCGCATCTACGTAGCTATTGGGAATCTCATCGATAAACAGAGGGATTGCGGTTTCAGGAAGCACAATTAGTTTGGCACTGCTTTGACGTACCAGCGACAAGTACAGGTCAAGCGTGGGCTTCAAGGATGCCTCTTTCCACTTTGTATCTTGAGGCACATTCCCCTGCAGCAAGGCTACCGAAAACTTGAGACCTGATGGGGATGTCCATGAAACTTGCTTTAATAGGACTCCGACACCGATGATAGCCACGAGAATTATAGCGGCTCGATATCTTCGAACATTCGATGAAGAACAACAATGAAACAACAGGCCCGAGCTCACGGCGACCGCCAACGATACCCCATAGACGCCAAAAATAGGGGCGTACCCGGATAAGGGGCTATCCACGATTTGTGAGTAGCCAACTGAAAGCCAGGGAAATCCAGTAAAGAAAGTGCCACGAGCCAACTCAGTGGCAGTCCAAAATGCAGGAACGGTCAACATCAAATACGCCAACGTATCGCGACGAACTAGCCAGCAGCAGAAGGCGAATAATGTTGGGAAGACGGCGAGATAAACGCAAAATAATACAGTAGAAAGGAATGCCATTGTTGCCGACATCCCGCCGTACGTATTCAGGCTAATATAAACCCAGCTTACCCCGGCACCAAACATACCGATGCCAAAACAAAATCCGATATAAGCGGCTCTTTGAGCGGACGCTTGTTTTACAGTGATTCCGATGAGGCATGCAAGGGCAACCACTGGTATGGGAAACCATCCAAATGGAGCGTACCCTAGAATCGTGCTCATGCCGATAAGGGTTGCCAATAAGCCCGCGCTGGCAGGTCTACTTACTAACGTGCTTACGCGGTTTAATGCGTGGCGGTGTAAGTTCATCCAGGAACCATCTGCGACGCTCAGGTTCTGGACTGTCAACGACAGCATTCGCCGTAGTTGTGATGTTTTGATAGCATGGCGTATCAATGAGCTAAAGCCGAAGGGGGTTTAACGCTGCATTGGGCCGTTGCGGAAGCCCCGGCGCCGAACTCAAACCGTGCCTCCACTTCGCTGCCGATGATCAGCCTTTCTTCCGGCTTTTCGAGCATGGCATGATAACCTCCAGGACGAAATTCGAAGCTGTCTCCTGCTGAAATAGGGATCGCCTCTACTGCAGCCATCCGACTTATACCTCCCTGATTTATTGTGCGATGTAGTGATACCTTACTGAATCCGGGTACAGACATAGATATTAGCTTCGCCTCGTGCGTTCCACTGTTGCTCACTTTGAAATATGCACCGGACGGAGTGAGTCCAGGCATGAAGCGGATCCAGCAGTCTGAAACCTTTAGGGTGCTAGATTGCACGCCTGTGCCAGCTGTGTTTTTATTTTCGTTTTGAACTGGATATGCACTGCCCTCGCTTTCAATATGGTCGGCGTGTAAACTCGTAGCGTATGCGGGTAAAATAAAGCATAGACTGAACGCACCAACGATTAGCTTCCTCATATATCCTCTGTTTTAATTTAGCGTGCTTTTGAGGCGCCTTCCGAGGTAATTTTCTTAGGGCACCCTACTTATGCTCATTCTCAATCTATCCCGTTGATGACCTGCTCATTACCGGCATAGAGCGTTCCAAATTCCAATGGATCAATGGGATCATTGTCCAGTCTTACCTCGTAATGCAAGTTATTGCCCGTAGTCATGCCTGTCGAGCCCACGTATCCGATCGTGTCACCCCTGGAAACGAAAGCTCCTTTTTCAAGTTTGTGGGCGAAGCGGCTCTGATGTGCATATAGAGTAGTGAGATTTTCATTATGCCGGACCACGACCACCTTACCGTAGCCGTTCTGCCGACCCACAAACTCAATTTGCCCATCCGCAACAGTCACAATCGGTGTTCCTTTTGGAGCGGTGTAGTCAACACCCTTGTGCATTTTTTGTCTGCCTAAAACCGGATGGCTACGGAAGCCGAACCTGGAACTAATTGAGAACTGGCTTTCGTCGATCGGCGCCTCAAGGAAAAATCTTCGAAGACGCTCCATTCGTGAATCTTCTTCTCCGACCTCCCGTCTGTTGAGTTCAAATTTCTCATGGATGATTGAAAAGCTTAGAACGTCGGCGGTGGCACTGAAACTTATGCCCGTTGTTAAGAAAATTAATATCGCTCGCCGCAACAAAAATTTCGACATAGTGGTTATATAAAAACTATAATTTCAAAAATTTCGACGAAGCTCGGGTGCCTACTTGTAGTGTTCACTGTCGTAAAACTGAACATCATCCGTCCGTGCGATTTTGCCGTTCCGTTTCAGTCTTCGAGACGGACCACGTTGAGTAAATTAGCAACATAGTGCCCCCGACGAGGAGCATATCTGCCAGATTAAACGCGGGCCAATGCCATTGCTTCCAGTAAAAATCCAAGTAATCGACGACCGCACCGCGAAACACTCGGTCAACGACGTTGCCCATAGCCCCTCCAATAATGGAAACATAGCTGAGTGTGACGGAACGGCTGTCCAGCCCTCGATACAATGCCACTAAAAGCGTGGCACTCACCACCAACCCAATGATTCCGAGCACGTACCGCTGCCACCCACCAGCGTCAGCGAGAAAGGAAAACGCTGCTCCGGGGTTCAGGACATGAACCCAATTGAACCACGGTGTAATCCCAATGCCGGCGTGCAACGGTAACGTTGCTACGGTGGTCTGCTTAAGGATCTGATCCAGTGCGACAAAACCTAAAGCCAGAAGCCACCACAACCACCATCTCCGGTTCGAATTAAATGGCTGTTTCATTCTTCGCTTATCCGGGGACGCGCTTTGACTTCAACGTACGCATGCTGACCGCGCCTTTCTCTGTCGCGCTCAGCTTGCCCTGACGCAACAGGCGTAAACCGTTACCGACAACGAGCAGACTAGCTCCCATATCGGCAAATACTGCCATCCACATCGTTGCCTCGCCGAACACAGCCAAGACGAAGAACACTGCCTTAATTCCGAGGGCCAAAGTGATGTTCTGCCATAACACCGTGTGGGTTTTCTTTGATAGCCGCACAGTGGTCGCAATTTGATGTAGGTCATCGTTCATGATGACGACATCGGCTGCCTCTCGCGCAATATCAGTTCCAGCTGCACCCATGGCGAAACCAATATCGGCTTGGGCGAGGGCCGGCGCGTCGTTGATTCCATCCCCGGTCATTCCAGTTGGCCCATACTGACTCTGTAACTCTCGGATAGCGGCGAGCTTGTCGTCCGGCAGCAGATTGCCCCGCACGTCGTCTATACCAGCTTCATGACCGATACTCTCGGCTGTCGCACTGTTATCCCCGGTCAACATAACTGGGGTTACGCCGAGCGCGCGGAGCTCACCGATTGCCGCCCGCGAAGACTCCTTGATCGTGTCTGCTACAGCAAAGATAGCAAGTACGGACTCGTTAGAGGCTAGCAGCGTAACGGTGCGCCCCGCGCGTAAATGTATATCAAGAACCTCATCTAGCTCGGCTGTGGCTTGATTACGCTCATTAATTAAGCGGTAGTTTCCGAGGACATAATCCATACCTCCTATTTTTCCTTTAACTCCGCGCCCCGGAATTGCCTCAAAGTCTTGCACTTCCTGCCCGGGAGCATCCAGTCCCTTAGAGATGGCGTTCGAAACGGGGTGATCGGATCGATCGGCTAAACTGGTAGCGATGCTGGCCACGACTCCGTCGTCATCAATCAGCACCATTCTTTGCCATGCTACGAGTTCCGGCTTGCCTTCAGTGATGGTGCCAGTCTTATCGAGCGCGACAGCCTTGAGCTTCCGGGCTTCCTCAAGGTAGGTGCCGCCTTTAATAAGCACTCCTCGACGGGCACCAGCGGCCAAGCCGCTGACAACGGTAACAGGCGTGGAAATCACCAGAGCGCATGGGCAGGCGATCACTAATAAGACAAGCGCCTTGTAGAGTGCGTCAACCCAAGTCCATTCGAAGAGTAGCGGGCCCACTGCCGCCACCACAAGCGCCATGACGAAAACTGCAGGTGTATAAACGGCTGCGAATTTGTCAACAAAACGCTGGGTCGGCGCGCGGCTGTTCTGGGCTTGTTCGACAGCGTGTATGATCCGCGCCAGCGTAGAATTGCCCGCGGTCGCAGTAACTTCAAATTCTAGCGAGCCGGATTCGTTGACAGTCCCTGCGTACACCGGGTCGCCGACGGCCTTCTCGACAGGCAGACTTTCGCCAGTGACGGGAGCCTGATTGATCGTACTGGCCCCCGCTGTGACCATACCGTCGAGTGCGACTCGCTCACCCGGCCTTACGCGAACTATTGCTCCAAATGCAATGTCGTTTGCTGGCATCATTTGCCAGTTCCCGCTGGGCTGTCGTACCTCTGCCGTTTCTGGGGTCAGGTCTAACAAATCTCTAATCGCATTCCGAGCGCGGTCAACCGCGCGGGCCTCAATAAGTTCAGCCAACGCAAAAAGCGCCATGACCATAGCAGCTTCGGCCCATTGTCCAATAAGGAACGCGCCGGTAACCGCAACGCTCATAAGCGCGTTGATGTTGAGTCGCTTTCGACGCAGTGCTAGGAAGCCCTTAGTGTAAGTTTCCAGGCCGGCCAGCCAGATTCCTATTGCGGCGAGCCCCATTTCGGCCACTTCCCAGAATGTTGTTTCAGGGGAAAAAAAAGCTACCACTTCCGCCCCAATGGCCAGCACCAAGGCCAAAATTAAACGCGGAATCCCGCTAGAGAAACCGCGCTGCATGCTGAGGGAAGTGCCGGATCCGTCTCCTTCCCCGTCTCGGTGTTGCTCTTGAGGGTCGTAGCCAATATGACGTATGGCAGTGACGGCGCGTGAAAGCACGTCCTCCGGAGCGTCGATAGCTAAAGTACGAGCACTCAGCTGAAAATTTAAGCTACGAATGCCCTCAATCTCTTCGAGCGTGCGTCGAATTTCTGACTCTTCAACGGAACAATCCATCGTTGCGATTCGAAACGTTCGAACGGACGCCGAGCTCGTCTGCTCCATGGACTCGTGCTTTGCCCGGGATTCGGTGCCGCCGCAGCAAGACACACCGGCAGCTTCGGAATGTATGGATTTATGCTTCATCATGGTTTCCTCTAATCGTTGCATTGGAAACCATGTAGCTACTCCAGAGTCAAGCCCCATGTAGTGCATGCACAGCAAGGCCATGCAGAAACCGTGCTCAATATGGCAGATCGAAATGCGCCATAGGAGGTTGGTGACCAGGCTGTATGCCAGCTGAGCCGCTGTGACTGTGCGCTGGACGATCTAAAGTCTATACTAGCTTTATAGTTTTTCCCTTCGGAGAAGTCCATGAAAATGAGGATCGGCGAGCTCGCCAAGCGATCAGAATGTCCGGTAGAAACCATCCGGTTTTACGAGCGAGAAGGCCTTCTTCCGCAGCCCGGGCGCAGCGCAGGCAATTATCGATTGTATGGCGACGAATATCTCGAACGCCTCCGGTTCATTAAGCACTGCCGTACGCTTGATATGCCGCTAAACGACGTCCAGAGGTTGCTTACCTTTCGGGACGACCCCCGCCAGGATTGCGGTGACGTGAACAAGTTGCTCGACATGCGAATCACAGAGGTCGAAGAGCGGGTCGAAGAACTACAGCAACTGAAGGAACACTTGACGACTTTGCGCAGTCAATGCTCCAGGACGGCCCCGGTAGAAGCTTGCGGAATATTGCGTGCTCTATCGGATTGCTCATGCCATTGATTACTACCTCAAGCCAAGAACACTTTATAGCCGGGTCAGCATATCAATAGAGGACAGCGCCGCCTAACATACCGCTGATGGACCGGCCGACCATCATAAACTTTCTGGTGCTGACGTAGATCATATCGGGCTTACTCCCGCTCATCCCGCAAGATGTTATATGCGCAAGGCTTGCGCTCTCGTTCGTTCTCCTAGCGCCCTGTATTCATTCAGCCATCACTCATCGTTCATCTGGCCGATCGAGCGCCCGCTAACTTCGTGCGATAACATGGGTACTACTGACTCTGCGGATACTCTTGCTCGCCCCCTCCTTGCGCTAATGCTATCCGCCATACCCCTTCGCATCGCGCTGTTGTCGTCAGTTTCCCGGTCGGCCGGTGAGTTAGGCCATATCTGCATACAGAACCCCGGGCCTGTCATCCCACCTCGGCATTTAGCCCATATCTTTGAACGATTCTACAGGCCCGACGCATCGCGCCAACGCAGCGGCGAAGGCGCCGGTCTCGGCCTCGCCATTGTGAAAACACTCATCGAAGCACACGGGGGAACAATCACAGCCGAGTCTACACCCGATAAAACAGCGTTTGAGATATCAATGCCCAAGACTCTGTGCTAACGCGCCCTAGCCGCAACTCACTAGACACAGTAGCGGCATGATGTCGTTGCGTTCTCTGAAACTACGTCAACTCGTTCTCACGTTCATGAGCCATGGCGGCCTCGGCTAGCCGCAGCACTTCGGCTTCAACGGCCTTGCGTTCACTGTAACGATCGACAAGGTAATCCGCACGGCCGCGCACCAGCAACGTGAATTTAATCAGCTCTTCCATCACGTCCACGACTCGGTCGTAGTAAGCCGATGGTTTCATGCGGCCAGCCTCGTCGAATTCCTGAAACGCCTTGGCGACTGATGATTGATTCGGGATTGTCACCATGCGCATCCACCGGCCCAGCACACGCAAGGCATTTACGGCGTTGAATGACTGCGAGCCACCACTGACCTGCATCACGGCAAGCGTGCGCCCCTGCGTAGGCCGGACGCTACCCACTTCCAGAGGCAACCAGTCGATTTGGCTCTTGAAGATGCCGGTGATCGTACCGTGTCGCTCAGGGCTGCACCACACCTGCCCTTCCGACCATAGCGACAACTCACGCAGTTCAGCCACCTTGGGATGGTCGGCCGGAACGCTGTCTGGCTGGGGCAACCCGTACGGATCGAAGATCCGGGTTTCGGCGCCCAGGCGCTGCAGGATGCGGGCAGCCTCTTCAACAAGAAGCCTACTATACGAGCGTTCGCGCAGCGAGCCATAGAGCAACAGAATGCGCGGCGGGTGTTGAGCGTCAACCGGGATGCCGAGTCTCTCGTGCGAAGGGATATCCAACAAGGACTCGTCCAAGGCGGGCAACGAGCCGTCGTGTAGCGATGTAAATTGCTTCATTTCAAATTTCCAGGTGCGCCGGTTCAGCGCACACGATTCCCGTGTTCGTCTATGACCACTTCGCCGTCCTCTTTGACGAACGGGCCACGTTGGGGCTGCTCCAGGATGTCGAGTACCAGCTCAGACGGTCGGCACAGGCGCACGCCAGTGGGCGTCACGACGAAGGGTCGGTTGATGAGAATGGGATGCGCCAGCATGGCGTCTAATAGCGCATCGTCTGAAAGCGACGTGTCGTCCAAGCCGAGCTCTTGGAAGGGAGTTCCTTTCTCCCGCAGCGCCTCGCGCACTGACAGTCCGGCACGTTCGATCATCGACTTCAATACTTGCCGCGCCGGTGGAGTGGTCAGGTACTCGATCACTTGCGGCTCGATCCCGGCATTACGAATGAGGGCAAGCGTGTTGCGCGATGTTCCGCATTTGGGGTTGTGATAGATAACGACATCGCTCATTGCGATACTCCCTCTGGTTGAGTTTGGTGGACAGGCGACAGCGTCGCCCCGATTTCTTGCGCAGTACTGCGTGCCGTTCGCATGACGCCAACGAGAGTGGCGGACGCGAAGCCCGTCCAGTCGCCATAGCCCACGAGCCATAACCCTGGTTCAGCCACGGCACGCGTGCCCTCGACGGCGACTCGGCCATCTGCATCGAGGACGCCTAGTGGGCTTAGATGGTCAAGCGCCGGCAGAAAGCCCGTGCACCAGATGACGGCATCAACCTCTGAGTGGCTGCCATCGGGCCATACGACGCCGGTTGACGTAAAAGCAGAGAAAGGCCGAACAGATTTGAGGTCGCCGCGTCGTCGCGCAGCGGCAACGGAGGGCACCATCACGATATCGCCAAAACCGCCGACTTCTTCCGGCGGCGGCAAGCCCTGCTGCATAGCCTGCCAACGCTCGGTGGCCCGCTCAAACAACACTCGCCCGTCAACTTGATCGGGCAGAAAGACAGGTTCTAAAGGCGTGACCCACGTGGTCTGCGCGATGCCAGCCATCTCAGCCCTTATCTGTGCGCCGGAGTTGCCGCCGCCAACCACTAGCACGCGCTTCCCGGCAAAGGCTTGTGGATTCCGATAGTGTCCGGAGTGGGTCTGCACACCGGAAAAGCTATCCTGCCCGGGGTAACTGGGTACGTAGGGATGACGCCATGTGCCGGTGGCGCTCACCACTGCACGCGAGCGCCAGACACGACCATCTTCGGCTTCAATTTGAAAGCGGTCGCCATCACGCCGCACCGCCTGCACGAGAACCGGACGTACGACGGGAAGCTCATAGCGCGCCTCGTAGCGCGCAAAGTAGTCGATGACATGGTCGCGCGAAGGATAACCGTGTGCGGGGGGCATGGGCCAACCTGGAAGCGAACTCCATTGCGACGGAGAAAACAATGTCAGGGAATCCCATCCATGCCGCCACGCCGCGCCAGGCCCTTCCTCTGCGTCGAGTAACACGAAAGAGAGCTCAGCGCGGCGCAAAAAGTACGCCGTTGCCAGCGCTGATTGGCCCGCTCCTACGATTACAACATCGACATCATTCATGCTTCGCCTTGTTCCGATGGTACGCACAAGACGCCTTCGCAACAGTTCTCTGCAAGGTATCCCAGAATGTCGTTCATCACTGCAAAGTTGGCGCTATAGATAACGAAACGGCTCTCTTGGCGCGAGGTTAATAATCCTGTATGGGAGAGCTCCTTCAAATGGAAGGACAGTGAGGAAGGTGGGATAGAGGTAAGTTCAGCAATGCGGCCAGCGGGAAGTCCAGCTGGACCGGCTTGCACCAAGAGACGGTAGACAGCCAGGCGCGACTCCTGTGCAAGCGCCGATAGTACTTGAACAACGTCTTTCGATTCCATATTTCTATTATCGTGGAAATATGGAGCCTGTTCAAGTATTATCTGTCAAACATCCATCTTCAAGCGTCGCCGCTGTGGCCGCTTTCACCATCTCAGCAGCTTTGTGCGCATTCCGCTACCGTCCCTCTCCGATGCTCCTGTGCGCCTGATCGCCGTCATGGGAATCACCCAGATATTGGCATGGGGTAGTACGTTCTACTTACCTGCCGTACTTGCCGCCCCAATTTCTCGTGACACCGGTTGGTCGCTTGGCAGTGTCGTCGCCGGACTTTCCTGGGGGCTGCTCGTGGCGGGATTCGCCGCGCCCCGCGCTGGCCGAATGATCGATCATCTCGGTGGTCGTCCGGTGCTCGCCAGCAGTTCCCTGCTGCTGGCAGCCGGATTGGCCTTGATGGGGACAGCACCGAACCTACCCGTCTATTTCCTTGCATGGACCGTGCTTGGAACGGCCATGGCCGGCGGCTTGTATGACGCCGCCTTCTCCACGCTGGGACGTCTATTGGGCGACAACGCTCGCACCGCGATGACGGGCATCACGCTATTTGGCGGCTTTGCGAGCACGGTAGCTTGGCCGGCCATCACCACCTTGGAGGCGACACTGGGTTGGCGGGGTACCTGCCTGGTGCTCGCCGGTATACATCTGTCGGTGGGCTTGCCGATGTATTTGCTATTGATCCCTCGCGAGCAGAAAGGCAACAGCGGAGTTGAACCGGCGAACAATGCCGAGCTGCGCGCTGGGGCTCTTAAAGAGACCCAATTCCTTTTTCTCTTGGTCGCAGCCCTCTTCACGCTGCACTCCTCCGTAATGTCGAGCGTGTCCGTACATCTGCTGGACACGCTCGTTCAGCTCGGCTTGGCAACATCCGTCGCACTGGCAGTAGGGATGATGATAGGGCCGTCACAGGTGGCCGCTAGACTGCTCGAATTCTCCCTTTGGCGGACGCTTCATCCAACGTGGTCTGCCCGTGGAGCAGTGCTTCTTTGTTTTCTTGGGCTCGCTTTGCTAATGCCTGCCGATCCCGGTCTGGCCTTTATCGCAATGGCTCTGTATGGCGCAGGCAATGGACTGCTGACTATTGTGCGCGGCACCCTCCCGTTAGCCCTATTCGGCAGCCATGGGTATGGCGCACGTATGGGGCTATTGGCGCGGCCCATGCTTATTGCCCAGGCTATTGCCCCCTTGGGGTTAGCAATAGTACTGAGCGAACTCGGGCCGACAATGTTGCTAGGTACGCTCACCGCTCTGACCCTGCTGGGAGTAGCGGTTACCTGGCGCCTGCCGGTATCGACCTGAATGAAACGCCAATTACAGCACTTAAATTTGTCATTTCTGCTATTATCGAAATATGGAAACGAAAGACATTGTGCGACTGCTCGCAGCTATCGCTCACGAAAAAAGGCTTGAGGCGTATCGTCATCTCGTGCAGGCGGGTCCTGCAGGGTTACACGCGGGGCGATTAGCAGAACTGCTCGATATACCTCCCTCATCGCTCACCTTTCATCTCAAAGAGCTCGTCCACGCAGGCTTGCTGTCATCCCACCAGGAAGGCCGCTTCGTGTCCTATTCGGTGCAGTATGCAGCCATGAATTCCCTTCTGGCCTATCTCACGGAAAACTGTTGCGGCGGTAACCCATGCTTGCCGGTCAACTTGGAAGTCTGTTCTCCCGCCGAACAAAATCGCGGGTAACCCTATTAGGTCATCGCCACCCTGGCGCTGCAGTTCAAAGGAAATTTGTTCGCCATGTCAGACAAACCATACAACACCCTGTTTCTATGCACCGGAAATTCCGCGCGCAGCATCATGGCCGAAGTGTTGCTCAATCAACTGGGTAATGGTCGGTTCCGTGCATACAGCGCTGGCAGCCACCCCGGCACCGAAGTGAACCCGCTGACGCTGGAGCTTCTTACGTCAGTCCAACTGCCGACCGACAATGTGCGCAGCAAAAGCTGGGATGAATTCGCCGATGCACCACAAATGGATTTCGTTATTACGCTGTGCGACAGTGCAGCTGGCGAACAGTGTCCCGTATGGCCGGGTCAACCCATCACGGCACACTGGGGGTTTGAAGACCCCTCAGCGAGCGAAGGAACGCCCGAAGAAAAGCGTGACCGTTTCGACAAGATTTTTCGACAGATCGCAAATCGGATCAAGATTTTTACCAGCTTGCCGCTGACGACGCTCGACCGCGTCGCCATCAAACGTGAACTCGATACTTTAGGTACCAACCACAAATGAACGTCCTGTTTCTCTGTACCGGTAATTCCTGCCGTTCGATTTTGGCCGAAGCCACCTTCAATCATTTTGCTCCCAGCGGTTGGAAGGCGGTGAGCGCCGGCAGCCGGCCCACCGGAGAAGTACACCCACGTTCGCTCCTGATTCTAAATCGCGAAGGCATTTCAACGGCGGGCTGCGCTAGCAAGTCCTGGGATGATCTGCCGGTGAAACCCGATATCGTTATCACCGTGTGCGCCAGCGCGGCAGGCGAGGAGTGTCCGGCGTATCTTGGGAAGGTTATGCGCGCCCACTGGGGCGTGGAAGACCCCGCACATGCCACCGGAACAGACAGCGAGATTGATGCGGCCTTTGAGACGGCTTATCGCATACTTAGAGCGCGCATTGAAGCCTTCCTCGCCTTGCCATTAAGCGAACTGCAGACCGATCCCTTGGAGCTGAAAAAAGCGCTCGACCAGATCAGTGCTATCACTCCTTCTGTGTAGCCTGCACAGCTACACATACTGCTGCGCCGCCGTCACACGACGGCGTTTTTCTATTCCCGAAACATTGAGGTTTCCCTGTGGTCGTCGCACTACTTATCTTCCTGCTCACCATCGTGCTGGTCATCTGGCAACCACGCGGACTCAATATCGGCTGGAGCGCCACGCTAGGCGCCGTGCTCGCACTGGTCTTTGGCGCCGTCAGCTTCGGTGACATCCCTGTCGTGTGGGGTATCGTCTGGAACGCCACCGCCACCTTCATTGCCATCATCATCATCAGCCTGTTGTTGGATGAAGCAGGCTTTTTCGAATGGGCGGCTTTGCACGTGGGACGCTGGGGCGGCGGACGCGGCCGGTTACTGTTTGCCTTAATCATCCTGCTGGGTGCAGCTGTGTCAGCCTTCTTCGCGAATGACGGGGCCGCCCTCATCCTGACGCCCATCGTGATGGCCATGCTGCTCGCGCTCGGTTTCACACCGGCGGCCACACTGGCTTTTGTCATGGCGGCTGGCTTTATCGCGGATACGGCAAGCCTTCCCTTCATCGTGTCGAATCTGGTCAACATCGTCTCGGCTGACTTCTTCGATATCAGCTTCGCGCGATACGCTGCAGTCATGGTGCCGGTCAACTTCGTCTCCGTTGCGGTGACCTTGATGGTGCTTCTGATCTACTTTCGAAAAAGTATCCCGGTGAATTACGATGCCAGCCAACTGAAAGCACCTGCTGACGCTATTCGCGACCCGGCCACATTCCGGGCGGGCTGGTATGTGCTCATTCTGCTGCTAGTCAGCTTCTTCCTCTTGGAAGGCTTCGGCATTCCGGTCAGCGCCCTTGCTGCATCGGGTGCGGCCATTATGCTGCTGGTTGCGGGTCGCGGTCACGTAATAAGCATCCGCAAGGTCGTCCGCGAGGCACCTTGGCCGATTGTGGTGTTTTCACTTGGCATGTATCTGGTTGTCTACGGCCTGCGGAATGCTGGGCTGACCGATATGATCGCGGGATGGCTCGATGCAATGGCGAACCAAGGATTGTGGGTGGCCACATTGGGAACCGGCCTACTCACGGCCTTATTGTCTTCGATCATGAATAACATGCCGACAGTCTTGGTCGGCGCGCTGTCCATCGATGCAAGCCAGGCAACGGGCTCCATCAGGGAAGCCATGATTTATGCAAACATCATCGGCAGCGATCTCGGGCCGAAGATAACGCCTATCGGAAGCCTGGCGACGCTGCTATGGTTACATGTGCTGGCACGCAAAGGCGTGAAGATCACATGGGGTTATTATTTCAAGGTCGGGGTCGTGCTCACCATTCCCGTGCTGCTCATTACCTTGGCCGCACTGGTTGTACGACTTAACGCTTTCTAAATATCAAACTAAAAACCGCAAATCATCACGCCGTGGCGTCTCGGTGTAAGACAAGTTTTCATCCCCACCTCAAGGCATAGTCTTGAGGGTGGGGAAAAAGCAAACGTATGGCATTGTCAGGACGTTCGCCTATCCTCTTTCATAGGTTTACTTGACCAACCTATCAGGCCCGCCTGCAATCGCCTTCCTGTCCTGATGACGTCAGCTTGGGCCGCTCCGAACGGCCACTAATGAAGAATCACGCTTGGACACCTTCAATAAGCTATACCGCCTGTTTGAAAACACCGGCGTCATTTTCTTTCCCGCAACAACGTAAACAGCCTCCGGCCCCGTTTTAGGAGCTGCCAAATAGAAGGTTTTGTCCTGTTGCGCGATTTGTTGAAGCTCTGCTTCTTTTATCGCCCTAGCACGTCCTGATGAATAGAACCGGGCCGAAAAGGGCAGCTCCGACAGATAGAACAGAGGGCTCGAAGGACCCGGCTGACGCATTACGTATCGCACGAGCTCCCGTTCGGTATTGCGCAGATCTGGATTAATCCACACCACCACACTTCCTGCCAGAACCACCAGGGGAACCAGTGCCACCGCTGTAAACAGTTTGACCCGGGGTATCGAATATCGAGCTCTCACTTCCTGCGCGAGCATCGCGGCCAGGATACTAAAGCCAGCGAGCGATGGAAGCACATAAGTCCAAAGGATATTGGCAGAGAAGGTAAAGAAAACGGGGGTGAACAGTGCGGCAGTCACCCAGTAAAAGAATAGTGGATCTCTGTAGACAGCTTGCGCAGCCGACCGCATGCGCGGGCTAAAAACCGCACCCCCCAGAGCGGCCAGTACTAATAGCCCCCAAGGAAACGAGGCCTCTAGCCAATAGACCCATATCATTCCATAGGTTGTCCTATGAGCACTCCCATAGAGATCACCGGCCCATCCCGGATCCAAGAACCGCCGAAAATGCTCGCCTACGATGAAGTAGTCAAGAAACCCAGGGGTTTTGATTTCGGCCGCGATATACCAGGGCAGTGTCAAGAGAGCCGTTAGCAACAGGCCGCTTCGCCATGGCAACAACGCGGTATGGGATTTCGTCTTTCGCGTAAGCGACCACCATACCGTGATCGGGGCAAAGATTATGAGTGCGGCCAAAGGGCCCTTCGCCAAGAGACCGATCGTCAGTCCCAAGAAGAATCCATATTGCCACCACCGAATGTCGGCATTTCGGAGATTTACAGACCTGTCCGGTTGTTGGTCGAGTGACCCGACTAAAAGGCGGTCGCCACTACCTATCACCCTCGCAAAGGAAACTAACGAGAGCGTGGTGCCAAGTGCGAGAAACGGGTCGGTAAGCACGGCACCAGAGCTGATGTAGACGAGGGTACAGGTGCTGTAAATGATGGCGGCCCAGAGCGCGACGCCAATGCCCCGCACCGATTTGAACCCCGTCAAAAATAGGATATTGGTCAGGATGAGGCATAGCCACGACGGAAAACGCCCAGCAAATTCAGTGACGCCCAGTACCTTCATTGAGAGGGCCTGTGCCCAGAAGGACAGCGGAGGCTTGCCCCAAAACGGGACATCGACGTCAAACCACGGAGTGATCCAATCCTCGCTTTGCGCCATGACTCTGGCAATCTCCGCATAGCGAGGTTCGCTAGTGTCATAAAACGGGACAAGCTCCATGGACACTAGCGGCAGCGAAAGGACTATCACCAGCGTTAGCCAAGCTACTGCGTTACTACGCTGCTGCATGATAGCTCTCTTGCTCCGCTATCCCGTCGACCCGACCGGCATTCTCACCCGCCGCCCTGCCATGACGCATGACATCGCGGACGATATAAACTGGACGTTGTTTGGTTTCGGAATATGTTTTCCCGACATACTCCCCAACCAGCCCGATTGACAACAGCTGTACACCGCCGAGGATCGTGATCATCGCAATAAGCGAGGGGTAGCCTTGCACTGGATCCCCCAACACCAGCGCTTTGGCCACAATCCACAGCGCAAACAGAAGGCCTAGAAACGCTGTAATCACTCCACCGGCCGTCGCAACTCTCAGCGGGGCGACAGAAAAAGAAGTAATTCCCTGGAATGCCAGGTTGAACAGGCTCAAGTAATCCCATTTCGTCACGCCCGCAACACGCGGCAGACGGTCGTACTCGATGATCGCTGTTGGAAGACCAATCCAGGCAAACAGTCCTTTCATATACCGGTTGCGTTCATTCAGCTGCTGCAAAGCATAGACCGCCTTGCGGCTTAACAGCCGAAAGTCTCCGGTATCGGGCGGTATCTCGACATCACTGATGGCGTTAAGAAGTCGGTAAAAATGGTGCGCACTACGGCGCTTGAACCAGGATTCGCCTCTGCGAGACCGGCGACGCATGCAAACGACGTCTGCGCCCTTCTTCCATTCCTGCATCATCTGCGGAATGAGCTCGGGCGGATCTTGCAGATCGGCATCCATTATGACGACCGCAGCGCCAGCGGCATGCGCCAGGCCCGCCGTAAGCGCCGCTTCTTTTCCGAAATTTCGACTGAGGAAAACCGCGGTTATTGCCTTGTCCTTTTCAGCGAGCGCCTTAATTACGTTGGGCGTACCATCCCGGCTGCCGTCGTCCACCAGAACCAGCTCGTAAGGCGCGTTTAAACGAGCCAGCACAGTAGTGATCCGCTCATACATGGCCGGAATAACTTCATGCTCGTTGTACATAGGAATTACAACTGACAGCTCAGTCGGGCCCCCGGGGGGTTCAGGCGGCCACTTCTTAACCAACGCGTTCATGGAACACGGTGTTTGTCAACAATGATGTCCGTTTTCTTCATGCCGCGTGATTCAATTCTTGAGGCGCTGCGGCATGTTCCTTCGGCGGGTTTAACCACACCTCGCGAACCGGGTTCCAGTCACGCGTGTGGCGGCCTTTCCAACGCTGCGGCGTAACGCGTTTCGCTGCTTCGTAGACGCTACGGCGGCGCTCAAGAATTGCGTGCTCCTGCCCATAATGCCGTTGCGCAGGCGTCACGAACTTGATGCCGCTGTGGCGGTGTTCTGTGTTGTACCAGGTCACGAAGCGCAGCACCCATTGGCGGGCTTGGTCAATCGACGCAAACGGCTTCTTTGGGTACGCTGGGGTGTATTTCAGTGTCCTGAACAATGCCTCGGAATAAGGGTTGTCGTCGCTGACTGCCGGGCGGCTAAACGACGGCACGATACCCAGGCGCTGCAAGGTCGCCAACATGGTGGCGCCTTTCATGGGCGAGCCGTTATCGGCATGCAACACCAGCTCGGCGTGGCGCACACGGTGACGCAGGCAGGCCTTGGTGATGAGCGTGGCAGCATGTTCTGCGCGTTCATCCTCATGGATTTCCCAGCCCACAATCATGCGGCTGTACACATCCATCACCATGTACAGGCGGTAAAACTGGCCACGAACGACGGTGGGCAAGAACGTGATGTCCCAGCTCCAAGTTTTTAGCGGCGCATTGGCTACCCATGCATGGGGTTTAGCTACTGTTCTGGGCGGGTGGGCGCGACCGCGCCGGTTTGCCTGTCCATGCTCGCGCAGAACCCGGTAAAAACTCGATTCGCTGGCCAGGTAAAGCCCCTTGTCGGCCAGACTTGGCACGATCTGTGAAGGCGGCAGGCTTTGGTATTGCGGGCTGTTGCAGGTGGCAA